>JAYVBR010000053.1:0-10373 GCA_043750395.1 Bacteroidota bacterium
CGTGAGGGATAGCAGCTAGGCATCGTGTGCCGCGAATAGCCCGACAGCATTTGAAAAAAAGGGCGACTTAATACAAACACTAATAGCCCTTTTTTTAAAATGGTGGCACGCCCAAATTCTATATATTAGTTTTGAAATTCTCTGTTTCGAAAAGCAATTTTATATTCTCGTATGAGTTTAATAATGCGTGCTGAACTTGATCGGGATTTAACCAAACAGCTTTTTCGATTCCTTCTTCGATTTGACCAGTAGGAATTCCTTCAAAATTAGAATGCATTTCGAACCAAGTTGTAATTTTTAGCTTAAAAACACCATTACGCTTGAAAACGTGATAAGTTTTTTGAAGTTTTTTTACAATTTCGAGTTCGTTTACACCAGTTTCTTCTTCGACTTCTCGCATTGCAGTATCTTCGATTTCTTCGCCTTTTTCGGTGCCGCCTTTGGGCAAATCCCATTTTCCGCCACGAAATATGAATAAAACTTGTCCTTTACTGTTGTAAACTAATCCACCACCAGCTTTAGAAACTGGGATTTTTGACTTAAAAACACGCAACAACTCAGCTTCATCTGGATAATAAAGGCTGGCTTTTTGAATTTTATTTTGATACATCTTAATTATAAGCTGTTCAATGTCAATACTTTCAAGCAAGAACAATTGAAAATCGGTTTCTTTACTGATTTCATTTGTTAAGAAAAGTGGCTTGTCATTCACAAAAACTTTATACATTTGCAATATGATTTTTAATAAAGATACAGCCGAAAAAACTGCCGAATTGCTTTTGCAAATAAATGCAATTAAATTGAATCCATCAACACCTTTTTTATGGGCAAGCGGTTGGAAATCGCCAATTTATTGCGACAATCGACTAACACTCTCATTTCCAGCGATAAGAAATTATATTAGAGATGAATTTTCTAGAAATATTGAAAAACAATTTGGAAAACCCGATGTTATTGCAGGAGTGGCAACTGGCGCAATTGGAATTGGTGTTTTGGTAGCCGAAAGTTTAGGATTGCCGTTTGTATACGTGCGACCAGAAGCTAAAAAGCACGGACGCCAAAATCAGGTCGAAGGTTTTTTGCAAAGTGGACAAAATGTTGTTGTTGTAGAAGATTTAATTAGTACAGGAAATAGCAGTTTATTGGCGGTTGAAGCCCTAAGAAACGAAGGTGCAAATGTTAAAGGAATGGCTGCAATTTTTAATTATGGATTTGATGTTGCTACCAAAAATTTCAAAAATGCTAATGTCGATTTGTACACATTATCAGATTATGAAAAACTTTTAAAATTGGCAGTAGAGAAAATGTACATTACGGAAAGTGAAGAAAAAACCTTGTCTAAATGGAGAAAAAATCCATCGGTTTGGGATGTTTAAAATAATAGATATTTGTATATTAAAAATAAAATAATATGAACTTAGAAAGTCCAAAAGTTAGTTTAGAAAAATCGGCTCAATATATGTTTGAATCTTTGTGCAATGTGAAAAACTACGAAAAATTAATGCCTGAAAATATTGCAAAATTCGAAGTAACAAGCGAAGATTCGTTTATTTTTGGTTTGTCTGGAATGCCAGAAATTAAATTAAGAATGAAAGATAAAATTGCTACAACACAAGTAATTCTTGGAGCAGCAAGCGATAAGTTGCCATTTACATTGATTGCAAATATTGAAGCTACAGGAAAAAATTCTTGTGATGTTTATTTACTGTTCGAAGGCGAATTCAATGCAATGATGGCAATGATGATTAAAGGTCCAATTAACAAATTTTTAGAGAATTTATCTGTAAATATGTATAAAATGTAAAAAAATGATTTGATTTAAAAAAATAAATCAAATCATTTTAAATGTCAAACCAATTCTAATTTTTTGCTCATTTCTTCGAAAGTTGGCAACTCAATTTTATCAATTAACTGGTCTTCGAGTAAGTTTGCCCACGATTTTATATAAAGAATTGTATCTGATTTTAAGTTTCTGTTTAAGAACTCCACTCCTATTTTATTTAAAATTTCAGTATCTGACAGCCATTCTAAATGTCTTAAATCTTGACGAGTGAACCCAAAATCCATCATTTTTTCAATAATTAAATCCATTGGTAAACCCGAAGTTGGACAATAATCGATTAATTGTTCTGACCAATCTCCACGTTTTTCGAGTGCATATTTTTGAATTTCAGCTCTTGAAAAACTTGTAATTGTTTGTGCTAAATTCCCACAATTGCAGCTGCCCATATGTCCCCATTCGTAACGGTTTCCGTTTTCGAGTTGCGTTGCAGTTTTGCGTAAAGCATCAATGATTTTTAAAGAAGGATTAGCCATAATGATTTTAGATTCTAGATTAATGAATTTAGATTTCAGATTAAAAATACCTCGACTGCGCTAGGTATTACAAATATTTATAAATGTTAATACAAATATAAAAAGTAAAATTTAAAATCAAAGTAAACAAATTGTAAATTTATTCGTATTTTTGCAATTCGACTATATTGTCATATATTTTCAGATTAATTATTAATGTCTAAACTTGCCGAAGCGGATAAATTTTTAGATTTATCAGATTACGGACGCTCATTCGGAGAATTTCTTGCCAAATCTTTAAAAAACACAAGCTTCACTCCTATTCACGTCACTTTGTTATTTGGGTTTTCTGGTTTAATTGCTGTTTTTTGCATTTTGAATGGATTCTTTTTAACTGCAAGTTTTTTTATAATTCTAAAATCTGGAATCGATGCTGCGGACGGTGCATTAGCCAGATTGAAAAATAAACCATCGTATATTGGTCGTTATTTAGATAGCGTTTTTGATATTATTCTTAATTTTATAATATTAATCTCTATTTGTTATGTTTCAAGTTCAAGTTATGTTTTGGCTTTTTTAGCATTTATTTGCATACAACTACAAGGCACTTTATACAATTATTATTACTTAATTTTGCGTCACAATTCGGTTGGTGGCGATAAAACAAGCCAGATTTTCGAACACAAATCGCCAATTGCATTACACGGAGAAAGTCAAAAAATCGTTAATATATTATTTGGGATTTATACAGTTGTATATGGTGTTTTCGACAAAATTATACATTTTCTTGATGCTGATGCTTATAGAGTAAAAACTTTTCCAAACTGGTTTATGAGCTTGGTTTCAGTTTATGGATTGGGTTTTCAATTATTAATTATTGCAATAATGTTACCATTAGGATTAATTGAATATATTATCCCATTTTTTATTTATTTTTCGGTTTTGATAGCTGTTATTATTGGTATTCGAAAAACATTTTTTAATGTTTAAGTCTATTTTTAGTCAATTATCATTTTTTTTGTAATTCTTTCTGAACCTGAATAAACAGTCAATAAATATATTCCTTTTGACAGATTTGAAACATCTATATTATTTGTATTTGATGTTGTTTTTAGAACCATATTTCCAACTAAACTAAATATTTCAACTTTATTTATATTGGTATTACAATTAATATTTAATACATTGTTTGCAGGATTATTGAATGAAAAATTTGACAATTTGGCATAATTTTCAATTGATAATGCACAATTATTTCCTACTACGTATGAAATATATTTAGTAACCGATAATCCTCCCGCAAAAGCAAATTTTACAGCATAATTTATTGTAGAACCAGTAATTTGTCCAGAAATTGTTTTGGTAAAAATATTTCCAGAAACGTTAGTCATTTGTGATTCAGAAAATGGTGTTTGCTTCCATAAATAGGCAACTAGTCCAACTTGATTGTCTAATAATGTAAAAGTAATTTTAACATCGGTTCCAACAGTTTCGAATGTATAGTTATATCCTTGTGCAAAAGAACCTTGTTGCGATTGTGCACTTGTGCCTGAACATTGAATTACGTTTATAGTTGTAGCATTCACTGATAAAGCATTATTCAAAGCATTATTTCCTGAAATATCTGATGCTGACACTGCAAAATTATAAACAGTATTAGGGTTTAAATTACTGATTATCAAGGATTTTTGAACTCCAGATGTGCCGTAAGTATTTACAGTTTGTCCACCATAAGTTACATTATAAGACACAGTTCCAGAATTATCATTCGCATTTAGCAATAACTCTACAGATGAACCTGTTACCGCACCAACACTTGCAGTAAAATTATTTGGTACTTGCGTATCTATTGTTGTATTTTGATAAACTCGCACATAATCTACAAGCATTGAACTTTGCGTGTAGTTTGCATTTATATTACCTGCAATTCCACCCATTGCAATATTTAGCAAAATGTATTGTTCTGAATTAAAAGGCCAATTCGAGGCATTTTTTATTGCTGGATTATACGTATAAAAAAGAACTCCATCTAATAAAAATGAAATTTGATTTGCAGACCAATTCATTGAATAAATATGATAATCATTTACCAAATCTGATGCAATTGCACCGCCAATATTGGTAGTATTACCAAAAGATGAAGGTGTATGAAGTGCACTTTGAATGTAATTTAATGGTTGCGATGGCGTAATTCCGTGTTCCATAATATCAATTTCTCCACACGCTGGCCAATCTACGGTGCCATAAAGAGCGTCAAAAAAAGCGCCATCTTCGTTTACATTTTTGGCTAACATCCATATTGCAGGCCACGTTCCGCCATCGACTGGAATTTTTGCTCGAACATCGACACGACCATATTTAAAAGCAAATTTCGAATTTAATCTAGCTGATGTATATTGTTTTGTATATCCTTGATCGGTAAATGGCTCTTTTTTGGCAACAATATTTAGCAGACCAGCTTCTACAAATGAGTTCGATATTTGATTGGTATAATGTTGTACTTCGCTATTAAACCAGTTTCCGCCCACAGGCAATTGTGTTTGATGAAACCAATTTGTATTATTGACAGCACCGTTAGTAGAAAACTCATCGGACCAAACCAAATCATTATAAACAACATCTACTTGAGAAAAACTAAACTGAGTGATTAATAAAATTAAAAATACTATTTTCTGTGATGCTGTTATTTTCATAATAAAAGTTTTTATGTTTGGATTTTTCAAATAAATGTTCCTGCGGTTACGGTTGTAAACTCGTTTTTTGTTGCATTACCAATTTCGGTGTTCGATCAATTTTATATAAACCCCAATGCTTTTCTGGTTCTAATGGCTCTGGAGATCCTTTCCAAGATTCGTCAAAAGCTTCGAAAAGAAAACACAAAATTCCATCGTCATCCGTCCAATTTAATAAATCATTGCAATAAATTTCTTGGTTTTCTTCGCTTACATTATGAGGTTCGATGCCGCGCCCGTTTGAGTTTGTTGCCCAACCAGCTTCGGTAATTACGACAGGTTTATTAGGATACATATTAGCGACAGCCAAATAATTATCTTTGGTATAATCTAGTGCTTCGTGAATATTTTTGTATTCCCAAACCGGATAGGTATGAATCGAAATAAAATCAACAACATCGACCAAAGGTTTTAATTTGCTGAGCCAAGGCACATAATTTTCGCAAAAAGTAACGGGTTGCTTGGCTTCTTTTTTTATAAGTTTTACATAATTAAGAACACTTGTAACCGAAACATAATGATCTGTCCAATCTACACAAGCTTCGTTACCAGCTGATAATGTGCAAATTATTTCAGGATATTGATTGGCTAAATTGATTAGTTTTTTTATTCTATTTTGATTAATTATTCTATTTTCAATAAGTTGCTCTTCGCTATAAACGCCGCCACCCCAAGGACAACCAAAATTATTCATTTCGGCAACAATATAAGCACCAAGCATTATTTTGAAAGGTAAATTTTCTTTTTGAATTACTACAAGAACGGTTTCGGCGTGGGCATCGCAATCGTACAATCGTAAATATTTCCAATCATTTTGAAGCAAAAGTAAATCTTCTTTTATTTCTTCATACGATGGAAAAATATCTTCTGGAGATTGACCATCACGAAAACCAGAATAACAAATTGCTCTTCCTTTTTCTAAATTTAATGCTTTGAAACTATTCATTATTGAATTTTATTTTTTCATTTTTATCCCATAAACCCCAATAAGCACCAACTTCGCCTTCGGGACCAACTTTCCAAGATTCGTCAAAAGATGCAAAATAGAAAATTTCTATATTGTTTTGTTTTGTCCAATTTACGGATTCAATAAAATATCTCATAGCATTTTCATTTGTGGCAACGGCAGCTTTAAGCGAACCACCTTCGCTTGGCCAACCTGTTTCGGTAATGATAACCCGTTTTCCTTTGCCAGCATCTTTGGCTGAAAAAAACATACTTTGCATATGATTTAAAGAATATTCAATCGGGCAACCTTCCCAATACGGATAGCAATTGGTTAAAATAACGTCGCAAACTTCTGTAATTCTAGGGCGATGAGAAAACTCATAATAGGCATCAACATAACCTACAGGAATATTTGGTAATGCTTCTTTAACACGGTTTATGTATTCAATTAATTGATCTTCGGTTAAATCTTTGCGGTACATTACTTCGTTCCCAACGGCTGCAATATCTACGCAACCTTCATTTGCTAAAGCAATTAGACTTTCAATTTCTTTTTCGTTGAGTTCTAAATCGTCACTAAGCCAAGCCCCAACAAGGGTTTTCATTCCGTTTTGATGCGCAATTCTAGGAATATGTTCGTTACCTTCAATACAAGAAAAAGAGCGAACCCAATTGGTATGCGGTTTTAAAATTTTAATTCGGCGATTGACTTGTTCTGCTGTAATAATATCGCCTGGTTTTTGTCCATCTTCATACAAGCTAAAACAAATTCCGTGCATACCATTTTGCAACGTTTCGTTCCAAAGTTCTGTTAATTTTTTTGCAGGAATTTCAGAAAAATCATAGCTTTTGTATTCACTATTATTAGTTTGACTTTTATTGTTATTATTATTCTGATTATTTTCTAATGTAAAATAGTGACCTTCTCTGAACGACATAATTAGTAATTTTTAGTATTTTAAACTTTCATTTTTATCCCAAATTCCCCAAGCAGTTCCTATAGTTCCTTCTTGTATTACTTTCCAAGATTCGTCAAACGAAGAAAAATGGAATAGCTCTAGGTTGTTATTTTTTGCCCAATCTTGCGAAGCGACAAAATATTTCATAGCATTAATTTTTGATGGAATAGCATTTTCAATAGTTTCGCCCTTACTTGGCCAACCCGTTTCTGAAATAATTATTTTTTTTCCGTTTGCAACTGTTTGTGTAAGTTCTAGCATATTTTGCAAATAAGAACAAGAATTATCTATGCTTGCACCTTCCCAAAACGGATAAAAGTTAACTAACAAAACATCACAACTAGAAACCAAATTCGGTCGGTCTAAAAACTGATAATAAGCATCGACATATCCGACAGGAATATTTGGTACTGCTTCTTTTACTCTTTTTATATAGCTAATAATTTGCTGTTCAGAAATTTCGTCGCGGTGTAAAACTTCGTTTCCAACAGCAGCCATAGCAACCAAACCAGATTTTGCTAAAGCAATAAGCGATTCGATTTCTTTTTCATTTCTGTTTAAATCATTACTAATCCAGGCTCCAACAACTGTTTTTATACCTTTTTGATGCGCAATTTCTGGAATCAATTCATTTCCGTTTGTACAAGAAAAAGAGCGTATCCATTTGGTATGTGGCGTTATAATGTCTAATCGTCTTTTAATTTGTTCGGCAGACAAAATATCTTCGGCATTTTGACCTTCAACATACGGACTAAAACACAATCCGTGTAAACCATTATTTAAAACGTTCGAAAATTCAATTTTCATTTCGGTCTCGCTTTTTGAACTTAAATCCAAACCCAAATTAGAGTTTAGTTCTCTTTTTTTAAGTAACGAAAGTAATTTTCCTGATAGATATGCCGATGATTGAATTTTTATTTTCCCTTTCTTTTTTTGTAAAAGATCTCTGATTTCTAATGCTTTGGCTTCATCTATATCATAATCTTTCATTACCCAAAGAGCCATTGATGTTCCTAAAATTGGAATTCCTACGAAGAAAATCCGTAACCAAAACATGGTATCATCAGTTTGTGTAGGAGCATTAGACACAAAACTTACCACAGACAGAATAATACCACTTAGTAAGCCTGCCACAGCGGTTCCAAATTTCACCATCCACCAATAAATTGCGCCTAAACTTCCTTCTCTTCTTTTACCTGAACTGAGTTCGTCTATATCAATTACATCTGATGTCATTGACATCATTAGGGTAAACAAACTTCCGATACCAAAAGAGAAAAACGGTAATGCAAATAAAAACAGATAAGGTTTTCCTGGAATAAAAAGTAGCCATAGCAAGATATATCCTATAATAGAGATTCCTTGTGAAAGCATAAATGCCTTTTTCTTGCCCATTGTTTTAGACATTCTAGCAACAATTGGTATTACTAATAACGTAGTTATTAGTGCGCCAACACATCCAAATAATGTTGGCCATAATCCAAATCCATCTTCATTTCCTTTGAACAAATAATATTTGATAATAAAGTATGAAAAGGCAGCTGTTGTCTGAAATGCGTTAAAAATTAAGAAAGTTGCAATACATATTTTTCTGAAAGGCTTAATCTCAGCCGAAGCTTTTAAGCCTTCTTTTATTTCTCCAAAACTATTTAGAATTCCTTTAAAATCAATTGGGCTATAGTTTTCGTTTAAAGTAGATTTACTTGGAATAAAAAAAGCTGGAATTGCTGCTAAAATAGAACAACCAATGGCAACATATACTGATAAGGTTCTAACTGCAACATCACCTGAAGAAAATAATGATTTATCGGCCATCAATACCCAAAACCACGGTGCAATAACCCACGCTAATTGACCAATGAGCTGAGAAGTAGCCATAATACTTGTTCGTTCGTGAAAATCGTCGCTCATTTCATACCCCATCGCAACGTAAGGAATACTAAATATTGTTAAACCAGAATAAAAAATTAATGAAACACCTAAAAAGTAAATAAAATTGTAGGTAACACCATTTTCCTTGTACAATTGCCACATTAATGCAAATGAAATTCCTAATATAACAGCACCAACTAAAACATATTGTCTTCTTCGTCCCCATTTAGATTTAGTATTGTCACTCACATAACCCATTATTAAATCAAACAAAGCGTCGTAAAACTTTGGTATAAAATAAGTTAACCCAAGTAATAAACCACTAAATCCAAGTTGTTCTACTAATACAACTGTAAAAATTCCTAAAGCAGCAGGAAACATTTGGTTGGCTAACATTCCTAATCCAAAGGCAATTTTTTGACTCATTGGAACCATTACTTTAGTGTTTGGGTGATTTGACATAACAATATTTTTTAATTTTTAATTACAATGGTTTGCAGGGCATTTGCATCTATTGAAATTATTGTTTTTTTATTATTTAATTGGATTTCTAGCGAATGTTGAATATCTGTTGGATTAAAAACGGCAACGGCTATTGTTCCATCAAGATTTTTGACTGCTGTTGCTACTAATTCTTTATTATCAATTGTACAACCAATTTTTATTGCGCCTGGACGCATAAATTTGCTGAAATGAGCCATTACATAATATAAAGGAGTAAAATAAACTTCGTCCTTTTTCTCATCAACAATAACTGGAGCAACGCACCAATTTTTGAACCAATTTGGTCCACCTTGACGGTCAAGAACCATATTCCAATCGATCCAACCATCGACCCAATTGTTGAGGCAGCCTATAATATCGTTGGCATAACGATTGACTGGCGCATATTTAGGATGTAAATATTTTTCTTTTTCTGATGCCCAATCCCAGCCCCAATCTGTGGCTTCTTTTTTCCAATACCAAGCGTCGTCTTGCCAGTGTGGAATTTCAGAATCTATGCAACCTTCGGTTTCGATTAAATATTTATTAGGAGCTTTTTTGTGTGCATATTGCAGAATGTCTGGAAAAACTTCATAAGTGCTTTCGTACCAATGGATTGCTGTTCCTGCAAAATATTTCGAAGTTGCTTCGTTTTTATACATCGCATCGACCCATTCTGGCAATCCTGCTCTGTTTTGATCATAGCCAAATATCTTAACATTTTTCCAACCGTCTTTTTCTAATTTTGGACCCAAATGATTTTGAACAAAAAGTGTCATTTCTTCTGGCGAAAAAAGTGTGCTTTCCCAATTATTTCCGTTGCCGTGTGGTTCATTTATTACGGTAACGCCCCAAATATCTATTCCTTCTTTTTTGTAAGCCTTTAAATATTTTGAAAAATACAAAGCAAATGTATCATTGAATTCAGGCAATAATTTACCGCCAACATACTTTTTATTGTCTTTCATCCAAGGCGGACTTGTCCAAGGCGAAGCAATGATTTTGAAACCTTCTTTAGAAATGGCTTTTGCTTGTAAAATCATCGGAATTAAATCGGATTTATCGTCTTCGATAGTGAAATTTT
>JAYVBR010000054.1:0-4469 GCA_043750395.1 Bacteroidota bacterium
ATAATATTTTTCATAATTCATTCTCACGGTTTTTGAACCAGTATTTATCAATTCGATTTTTCCAGTTTCGGCGTCAAGCATTTCTACCATTCCAATATCGGGCATTTTTTCTTCACGAATATCGTACACACGAATTCCAGTTACATCGTGTTTTTTAGAAGCAATCTTTAATGTATGTTCATAATCTTCTGACATAAAATCGGAAATTAGAAACACAATTGCTTTCTTTTTTTGCGTTCCTGATAAGAACTTCAAAGCCATTGAAATATCTGTTTTATTACTTTTTGGTTTGAATTCTATCAATTCACGAATAATTCTCAAAACGTGTGAACGTCCTTTTTTTGGTGGAATGTATAATTCAATCTGATCCGAAAATAACATCAAACCAATTTTGTCATTGTTTTGAGTTGCAGAAAATGCCATTGTTGCTGCAATTTCGGTAACAATATCTTTCTTGAATTGCGACTTGGTGCCAAAACTTTCAGAACCCGAAACATCGACCATCAACATCATTGTCAATTCTCGTTCTTCTTCGAAAACTTTTACGTGAGCTTCATTATATCTTGCGGTAACATTCCAATCGATGGCCCGAATATCATCGCCATATTGATAAGGTCGAACTTCAGAAAAAGTCATTCCTTTTCCTTTAAAAGACGTGTGATATTCTCCCGAAAAGATGTGATTGCTCAATCGTCGGGTTTTAATCTCGATTTTTCGTACTTTTTTTATGAGTTCTTTGGTATCCATCTGATTGTTGATTGTTGATTAACGATTTTTGATTTCAGATCTAAAATCGTTAATCGAAAATCGAAAATCTGAAATCTTTTTTTAAGGTACTTCAACCTCGTTTACAATTTTATTAATAATATCGACAGTTGTGATATTTTCGGCTTCGGCTTCGTAAGTCAAGCCAATTCTGTGACGTAAAACATCGTGAACTACTGCGCGAACATCTTCAGGAATTACATAACCACGTCGTTTGATAAACGCATAACATTTTGCTGCAGTTGCCAAATTGATGCTTCCACGTGGCGATGCACCGAAACTTATGAGTGGTTTCAGGCTTTCGAGTTTATATTTTTCAGGATAACGAGTTGCAAAAACAATATCAAGAATGTATTTTTCAATTTTTTCGTCCATATAAACCTCACGAACTGCTTCTTGAGCTCTAAGAATTTGTTCAACAGAAACTACTGCATTTACTTTATCGAAACTGCCTTTTAAGTTTTGACGAACAACTAATCTTTCGTCTTCCATTTTTGGATAATCGATAACTGTTTTTAACATAAAACGGTCAACTTGCGCTTCTGGCAAAGGATAAGTTCCTTCTTGTTCCACTGGATTTTGAGTCGCAAGAACCAAGAATGGTCGATCAAGTTTGAAAGTTGTATCACCAATCGTAACTTGTTTTTCTTGCATTGCTTCTAATAATGCCGATTGAACCTTTGCTGGCGCACGATTAATCTCATCGGCAAGTACAAAGTTGGCGAAAATTGGTCCTTTTTTTATAGAAAACTCGTTGACTTTTATGTTATAAATCATTGTTCCAACAACATCGGCTGGCAATAAATCTGGTGTGAACTGAATTCTGCTGAACGAACCTTTAATTGCTTGTGATAAAGTATTGATTGCCAATGTTTTTGCTAATCCAGGAACGCCTTCTAACAAAATATGACCTTGACCTAAAAGTCCGATTAGCAATCGCTCAATCATGTGTTTTTGACCAACAATAACTTTGTTCATTTCCATTGTCAATAAATCGATAAAAGCACTTTCTCTTTCAATTTTTTGGTTGATAGCGCTAATGTCTAAAGTCGTCGAATTCTCTTCCATTTCAAATGTTTTATTGGGGTAAAAATTGTAAGTTTTTTTTAATGGTGCAAATTGAAATTTTTTTTAGAAGTTTGTTGTTAAAAATTGGTTAAAACTTCGATTCATTATTCAATTTTAAGGTTGATTTATGATTGTATTTTCTTATTTTTAAGGATTGTAAATTGCAAACGATAAAAACAGTAATTTTATTGCAAAATTTATAGTTTGTAAAAACATAATTTAATTTTCAATTTTAGACTGTTTTTAAATAAAATAGATAAACCATCAAGGAATTAAGTTTCATTATGGTAACATAAGCTTAATAAAACTTAATTTCTTAATGGTTCAAATAAAGTTAATTTTAAAACTTAAAATCTAATGACAACACGGTTATCAAAAATAATTTCGGGAACAATGACTTGGGGAATTTGGGGCAAAAACGGCAACGAAAACGCAATGATAAATTTAATCAATTGTTGTCTAGAAAATAAAATCTCGACATTTGACCACGCAGATATTTATGGAAATTATACTACTGAAGCCAGTTTTGGCAGCGCTTTCGCAAATGCCAAAATCGAACGTGAAAAAGTACAATTTATTTCGAAATGTGGCATTCAAACCGAAGCCAGAAACTCCATAAAACATTATGATCTTTCGAAAGAATATATTATTTGGAGCGTAGAAAATTCGTTAAAAAACCTAAAAACCGATTATTTAGATGTTTTGCTTTTGCACCGACCAAGCCCATTGATGCAAGCCGATGAAATTGCCGAAGCCATCGAAAAATTAAAATCCGAAGGGAAAATTATCGATTTTGGAGTTTCGAATTTCACGCCAAGTCAATGCGAATTGATTCAAACTCGAACAAAAATTAGTTGTAACCAAATTCAGTTTTCGATAACCGATTTTGACGCTATGAATAACGGAAGTTTAGATTTTATGCAAATCAATAAAATTGTTCCGATGGCTTGGAATCCGTTAGGTTCGGTTTTTAAAATCGATAGCGAGAAAACGAGTAGAATTGAAAAAGTTGCCAATAAATTATCTGAAAAATACAATGTTGAAATTGATGTTTTGCTTTTGGCTTGGATTTTGAAACATCCAGCAGGAATTTTACCCGTTTTTGGCACAACTCATTCGGCTAGAATTTCTAAATTAATGAAATCCACTGAAATTGATATGGATTTGGAAGATTGGTTTGGGTTATACACGTCTAGTTTGGGGACAAAAGTTGCGTAGTTTATAAATTTTGTCATTTCGACGATAGGAGAAATCACATTAGTTGCTCACTTTATGTGATTTCTCCTATCGTCGGAATGACAAAATAAGCCAAAAAAATTATTTAATCCAACATAATCACAAATCATTAATCTGAATTCTTAATTACAAATGATAAACAAACGTCTTTTAATTAAAAATTTACTCGCTCACAACGATGAGTCGAGTTTTTATGACAAAAAACGGCAGTTGAATTTACATTCACGCGAAGGAAAAGCCAAGTTTTTGAAACACATTTGTGCTTTATCAAATTCAAATCCGAGTAATAATTCTTATATTGTTGTTGGCGTAGAAGATACTGATAATGAAATAGTTGGAGACGATTTTTTTGACGACAGTCGCATTCAGAATTTGGTAAATGCTTATTTAGAAAATCCACCCAAAATTCAATATGAAAACGTGCCATTTCCGAATTTGTCGAAAGACAAAGTTGTAGGGTTAGTTACTATAAAACCCAAAAAACAAACTTCCAATTTCAAAAAAGGCATTCATACAATTTTAAATAATTCAGTTTTTATGCGCCGTGGCAGCAATACAGTTCCGGTAATTGGTGCATTCGAAAAAAATTATCAAAACAAAGAAATTGTATTGGCAATCGAAAATAATTCTAGAAATTCGATTGAATATACGCTTGATGGCGTAATCGATTTTATGAATTTCCGTCATAAAGATATGGCTCCAAAATACAAAGTTTTCAAAGAATTATTTGTAATTTGTTGGGCGGGAAAAGCTAAAAAAGTTCGTGAAAAAACTTATTTTTCAAGAGTTGATATTGAGTTAGTTAACGAGCAAATTAAACTTTTTTATTCGGCTCTAGACGATGTATCTATTGAGTACGATGACAATAGTTTTACAATAACCGAATATGTTCCTTTGGGTTTGAATGACACAACAAGTTATTATCCTTTAGAAAAACAAGTAATTAGTTTTTTCGAGAATGGATATTACAAAATTGATACTCAACTGCTATTTGAACCACCAGAATACAACCGAAAAATGTTGTTTCACATTTATAATTCGAACATTTCATTGTTAGATAAATTGCAAAAAAACCTAACTTTATCTGAAAGAGAAATCAAAGATTTAGAAAACTTGCCATCTAATTTCATGATATGTTATTTGAATGGTTTTGAAGATGCCAAACAAAAACTTATTGATGCAAAATTGTTATTGAAACCTTATGCAATTGTCTATTTGAGTTTTAAAGAATCGTTGAGAATTCTTCGGAAAATGAAGTATGATTTGTAAAAAAAATCAACCACGAAACACATAAATTGTACCAATTTTTTTTAACTTAACTCAAAAAATATTTATGTACTCGTGGATGATTATTCAATAAAAACTAAGCTTGGGGCAGGTTTTTATCTAAAAAAAAAGGT
>JAYVBR010000055.1:0-4468 GCA_043750395.1 Bacteroidota bacterium
GATGCACCAGTTATTAAAACTACTTTCATTTTTTTTAATAATTTTATGCAAATATAGGGTTTTGAATTTAGAAATAAACTTGTTTTGAATGCTATTGCACTAGCCCAGATGGAAGGGAAAATCCTTTTTTATTTGCCTTTTTCAGGCAAATAAAAAAGATTGGAATGACAGCTGGATTAGCTCCAAAAAAAAATCCTCCAAAAATTAGGAAGATTAAAAAGTGGCAAGCGACCTACATCGCACCGCTCAACCGCTTACCCTTGCTATGTTCCCATCCTGGGGGATTCTGCAGGAGCTGGTCGTGTAGGACTTGCCGATGCAAAAGTAATGTGTTTTTATAGTTTATGCAAGTGGTTTTTAATTTTAATTTATTTTGTATATTGCCTCTTTAAAATTTATAAAGATGAAATATTATAACTTATTATCAATCATTATTTTAACATTGATAATTGTATCTTGTGGCGGCGGAAAAAATGATGGCGAAAGCTATTTCAGTTTCGATAATTCGATTGTAAAAGAACAATATTCAACAAATGAAACGGCAATTTTCGTCTTGAAAAACGCTGAAAACAAAAAAATTGATAGTATTATTTATTATTTTGATGATAAAAAAATTGGTTCAAAAAAAGGTTTAGATAAATTTCAATTTGATTTAAAGACTGCAAAATTTGGAATTCAAAACCTAAAAGCTCTGGTATATTTTGAAGGCGAAAACGAAGAAATAGTTTCTAAAATTGAGGTTTTCTCGCCAATAGAACCAAAATTATTGTCATATAAAATTGTGAATACTTTTCCGCACGACATAGAATCTTACACGCAAGGTCTTGAATTTTATAGAGATACGCTTTTTGAAGGCACTGGAAATGGAATGGGCGAAAGTGGCAAAAGAGGAATTTCAAGTATCAGAAAAGTTGATTTTCGAACTGGAAAACTTTTCAGTAAAGTAGAATATCCAGAAAATGTTTTTGGTGAAGGCATTACGATTTTGAATAATAAAATATATCAGTTAACTTATCAAAATAATGAAGCCTATGTTTTGAATATTGATAAATTGAATAAAGAAAAAACGTTGCCTTATTTTAAAAAAATGGAAGGCTGGGGTTTGACATCTGATGGCAAAAATTTATATATGACTGACAGTTCGGAATGTATGCATATTTTGAGTTCAGAATCTTTCAAACAATTAGATTTTATTAATGTTTATAGTGGTTCGAACAAGGTTCCATCAGTTAATGAATTAGAATGGATTGATGGAAAAATATACGGTAATGTATATCAAAAAAATGCAATTGCAATTATTAATCCTAAAAATGGCGCTGTTGAAGCAATTGTAAATCTTGCCGATTTAGATAAAAAAATCACTCATTTGCAAGATACTGATGTTTTGAACGGAATCGCATACAATCCTAAAACCAAAACAATTTTTGTGACTGGAAAAAACTGGGATAAAATGTTTGAAATTAAGATTCTAAATTAATTATTTTGATTCTAAAAGTATGGAAATAGAATTTTCTATCGACCAAATTGACGAAGCTGCCAATAAAATAATCGCTGAAAATCCTAAAAAAATAATTCTTTTTAACGGAGAAATGGGTGTTGGTAAAACGACTTTAATTAAACAATTGTGCAAAAACCTTGGCGTTAAAGAAGCAACAAGTAGTCCAACTTTTAGTTTAGTTAATGAATATCAAATATCTGACAATCAATATATTTATCATTTTGATGTTTATAGACTAAAAACAGAATCTGAAGCTTTGGATATGGGAATTGATGAATATCTTTTCTCAGGAAATTGGTGTTTTATTGAATGGTCAGAAAGAATTCCAAATTTAATTCCTGACGCACATTCGATTATTAATATTGAATTATTAGAAAACGGAAATCGAAAACTTACCTTAATATAATGACTGAAAATAAAATCGAAATTATTCCTTTTTCATCGGAATATGCATCAGCTATTAAAATATTAAACATTGAATGGCTCGAAAAATATTTCGAAGTCGAAGAATCTGATAAAAAAACTTTATCAAATCCGCAGTTAGAAATTATCGATAAGGGCGGAAAAATTTTGTATGCGAAATATGAAAACCAAATTGTTGGCACGGTTTCATTACTAAAAATTGATGATTTCACCTTTGAATTATCAAAAATGGCAGTTACCGAAAAAGTTCAAGGACTTGGAATTGGAAAACTTTTGATGAATCATTGCATTGCATTTGCTAAAGAAAATCAAATTAAAAAATTGATTCTTTTTTCAAATACAAAACTAATTCCTGCAATAATAATGTACGAAAAATATGGATTTGAAGAAGTAAATCTAGGTTCGAGCATTTACAAACGCTCGAATATTAAAATGGAGAAAGTTATTTTTTAAAATTAAACTTTTTGAACTTGATTTTTGAAATTGAACTTGATTTTTGAAATTGTTTTCGTAAATTGTGCCTCAAATTAAATTCAAATGCCAATAAATTCTCCTTTTTCAGCAGCACAATTATTACCACAAGAAGAAAAACTTGAAATCGCAAGACATAAAAGCGAACTTTTTATTGGTGTTCCAAAAGAAACAAGTTATCAAGAACGTAGAATTTGCTTGACACCAGATGCTGTGAATTCCTTAACATCGCACGGTCACAGAGTAATGATCGAAGCTGGTGCAGGCGAAAGTTCGAGTTATTCAGACAAAGAATATTCAGATGCTGGCGCAGAAATTACTCAAGACACAAAAAAAGTTTTCGGTTGTCCGATGATTCTAAAAGTCGAACCTGCAACTTTGCCAGAAATCGAAATGATGCATCAAAACACGATAATTATATCGGCTTTGCAAATAAAAACCCGCAAAAAAGAATATTTCGAAGCATTGACCAAAAAGAAAATTACAGCTTTAGCATTTGAATATATTAAGGACGAAGATGGAAGTTATCCGGCTGTGAAATCTTTAAGCGAAATTGCTGGAACTGCATCAATATTAGTAGCAGCCGAATTGATGATAAATAATCAAATCGGAAAAGGTTTGCTTTTCGGAAATATTACTGGCGTTCCACCAACCGAAGTTGTAATTATTGGCGCCGGAACAGTAGGCGAATTTGCTGCAAAAACCGCTTTAGGATTGGGCGCAAGCGTGAAAATATTCGATAATTCGATTACAAAATTAAGAAGACTTCAAAACAATTTGAATCAAAGAATTTTCACATCGACCATTCAGCCCAAAGCATTATTGAAAGCTTTACGCCGTTGCGATGTTGCCATTGGTGCTATGCGAGGCAAAGACCGTTGTCCGGTTGTTGTGACCGAAACTATGGTCGAACATATGAAAAAAGGTGCCGTAATCGTTGATGTTAGCATTGATACTGGTGGTTGTTTTGAAACTTCGGAAGTAACAACACACGAAAAGCCTACTTTTGTAAAAAGCAATGTTGTTCATTATTGTGTGCCAAACATTCCTTCGAGATATTCTAAAACAGCATCATTATCTATTAGTAACATTATTACTCCATATTTATTACAAATCGCCGAAGATGGCGGCATAGAAAGTGCAATTCGCTGCGACAAAGGACTGAAAAATGGCGTTTATTTATACCACGGAATCTTAACTAATAAAGCGATTGGCGATTGGTTTGGATTGCCAGATAGCGATATAAATTTGATTGTTTTTTAAATAAAATCATTAACTTTGAATAAAATATTTTAATTATGATTATTGAAAGAACAAAAAAAGAAGTTATAATCAGATTGCCTTTGAATATTGATACAAATGGACTTCAAAATTTTGTAGATTATATTTCTTATAAATCGGCTACTTCAGAAAGTAAAGCAAGACAAACTGATATTGATTTACTTTCCAAAGAAGTTAAAATTGGTTGGTGGACAAAAAACAAATCTAGACTTGTTGAATGAAAATTATTGTTGACACAAATATTATTTTTAGTGCATTATTGAATTCTGAAAGTAATATTGGAGATTTAATTTTCAATTCGGGATCTTATTTTCAGTTTTACAGTTGCAATTATATGCGATATGAAATAAGAAAACATTGGAGTAAATTAAAATCAATTTCTAAATTATCTGATGAAAATCTTGAAATTTCTTATGTTCAAATAATATCTAAAATAAAATTTATTAATGAAGATCTAATCCCAAAAGAAATTTGGCTAGAGTCAGAGGAAATTGCAAATAAAATTGATATAAATGATATCGATTTTATTGCGTTGACAAAATTTATGAAAGCTACTTTATGGACAGGAGATAAAATTTTATTTAATGGATTAAAAAAAAATAATTTCAAAAAAATATTAAATACTTCAGAAATTTTAATTTTAAGACAGAGTAAAAATAAAAAATAGTCCTTTTTAATTCCGAAAAAATTAACACATTCTACTTTCAAAATCCTTACTTTTGCAAAGAATTTCAATTTAAATAAATGGATTTTAAAACTCGGTTAGCATATTATATTATTGGACTTTTCGTAGGT
>JAYVBR010000056.1:0-4467 GCA_043750395.1 Bacteroidota bacterium
TTGCAATTGCTGTTTTATCTTGTAGTCCGTTTCAAAAAGCAATGAAATCCGAAGATATTGAGTTAAAATATACTGTCGCCAATAACCTTTATGAAAAAGGAAAATTTTCGAAATCATTGTTACTTTTCGAACAATTGTCTCCGTTATATAAAGGAAAACCACAAGCCGAGAAAATGTTTTATCAATATTCTCAGGCTTTGTATAAAACCAAAGAATATTATGCAGCTGGTTATCAGTTCAATAAATTTGTAAGCAGCTATCCTAAAAGTGAAAAAGTTGAAGAAGCTGCTTATTTAGAAGCTATTTGTTACACAAAATTATCGCCGATTTATAGCCTTGATCAAGTAGATACTGATAAAGCAGTAGAAAAACTTCAAAATTTTGTTGATGCTTATCCTGAATCAAAATATTTGCCAGAAATCAATTCTAATGTTAAAATTCTTAGAGAGAAATTAGAGTTAAAAGCTTATGAAATAGCCAAACAATACAATTCAATATCCGATTTTAAAGCAGCTTTAATTGCGTTAGATTTGTTTATTGCTGATTTTCCAGGAACGCCACTTAAAGAGAAAGCTTTATTTTATAGATTAGATTCTGCTTACAAATTGGCAATTAATTCAGTTCCATCGAAAATGGAAGAAAGATTAAAAGTTTCTAAAGTTGCCTATGCCAATTTAATGAAATTTAAAGCAAACACCGAATACAAATCTCAAGCCAACGATATGTTAGCAAGAATAGACAAAGATTTACAACAATATTCTAAATAAAAAGTAATGGATTTAAAGAAAACTAATGCACCAGTTAACACAATTACATATAACAAAAGTGTAATTGAAGAGCCAACTGGAAACGTGTACCAAGCAATTACAATTATGGCAAAAAGAGCCAACCAGATTAATTCTGAAATCAAAAAAGAATTGACTGAAAAATTGGAAGAGTTTGCAACTTACAACGACAGTTTAGAAGAAGTTTTCGAAAATAAAGAGCAAATTGAAGTTTCTAAATTCTACGAAAAACTTCCAAAACCACACGCTTTGGCAGTTCAAGAGTGGTTAGACGATAAAATTTATCACAAAGATTCGAATTAATTTTAGATTTCAGGTTTAAAAAATCTAAATTCTAATTTCATAATTCTAATTTACTAATTATGTCTGTTTTAAAAGGTAAAAAAATTTTATTAGGAATTTCTGGTGGAATTGCTGCTTATAAAACTGCATCGTTAGTAAGATTATTTATAAAAGCAGGTGCCAATGTCCAAGTGATAATGACACCTGCTTCTAAAGATTTTGTTACACCGTTGACACTTTCTACATTATCTAAAAACCCTGTTTTTTCCTCGTTTTATGATGAAAATGACGAAAATGCTCAATGGAACAACCACGTTGAGCTCAGTCTTTGGGCTGATTTGATGGTAATTGCACCAGCAACCGCCAATACATTATCTAAAATGACAAATGGCAATTGCGATAATTTGCTAATAGCTACTTATTTATCGGCAAAATGTCCAGTTTATTTTGCACCAGCGATGGATTTAGATATGTACAAACACAAATCTACGATCGCAAGTTTCGAAGCTCTTAAAAATTTTGGAAACACAATAATTCCAGCCGAAAATGGAGAATTAGCAAGTGGACTTTCTGGCGAAGGAAGAATGGCAGAACCAGAAAATATTGTCTCGTTTATTGAAGCCGATATAAAAAGTAAATTGCCTTTAAAGAACAAAAAAATTCTTGTTACAGCTGGGCCAACCTATGAAGCTATAGATCCTGTTAGGTTTATTGGCAACCATTCTTCAGGAAAAATGGGTTTTGATATTGCCAATTGTGCTGCCGATTTAGGCGCAGAAGTTATTTTGGTTTCTGGTCCATCGCATTGCAAAGTTCAAAACAATTCCATAAAATTAATTTCGGTTGTTTCAGCCCAACAAATGTTCGATGTTTGTCACGAATATTTCAATAATGTTGATGTAGCTATCGCAGCTGCTGCGGTTGCAGATTATAGGCCGAAAATTGTTGCTACCCAAAAAATCAAGAAAAATGATTCTAGTTTTAGTATAGAACTCGAAAAAACTAAAGATATTTTAGCAACTTTAGGTCAAATTAAGAAAAATCAATTTTTAATTGGATTTGCATTAGAAACCGAAAATGAAATTGAAAATGCAAAGTTAAAAATTCAGAAAAAAAACCTAAATTTGATTGTTCTAAATTCTTTGCAAGATGAAGGAGCTGGATTTGGAAAACCAACAAATAAAGTTACTTTTATAGATAATAATTTTAACATTGAATCGTTAGAATTAAAATCTAAAGAGCAAGTTGCAACAGACATCATTAATAAAGTAATTCAACATTATGCGTAAAATATTTATTTTTTTTATAATTTTTATTTTCGGAATTTCAAATGCTCAAGAATTGAAATGTTTGATAAAAGTAAATGCGGTTAAGTTGCCACCAGCCAATCAGCAAGCAACCAAAAGTTTGGAAAGATCTTTGAATGAATTTGTAAATAGCACAATTTGGACAACAACTGTTTATAAACCCAACGAAAAAATAAATTGTTCGATGACAATTGATATAGATACTTATGAATCAGACAATTATTCAGGAAGCATTCAAATTCAGTCTTCAAGAGTTGCTTTTAATTCGACTTATGCCACTCCGATTTTTAATTTTAATGATAAGTTTTTTAATTTTAAATATTTAGAATTCGAAGTTTTGAATTTCAATCCTAATAATTTTGATTCTAATTTAATGTCGGTTGTTGCTTTTTATGCCAACATGATTATTGGTTTAGACCAAGATTCATTATCCAATCTAGGCGGAATAAAAGCTTTAGAACAAGCCCAGAATATTGCCAATATTGCACAGTCAAGCCCCTATAAAGGTTGGACTCAAAATGACGGAACCAACAGCCGTTATTTTTTGATAAACGACTTATTGTCAGATAATTTTATGCCATTTAGAACCACCATGTTCGATTATAATTTGAATGGAATCGATATTATGGAAAAATCGCCAAGAATCGCCAAAGAAAAAATTATTGAAGCAGTTTCTGGATTAAAAAAAATCAATAGTTTTAGACCCAACTCATTTATAATGAGGGTTTTCTTTGATACAAAAGGTGATGAAATAGTTTCAATATTTTCTGGCGGTCCAAAAATTCCAATTACCGATTTAATTGATAATTTGAACAGATTTTCGCCTTTAAATAACGAAAAATGGAATAATATTAAGAATTAGATTTTAATATCAATATCTATATCAAAAATCAATTTAAAAGACATTATTAAATTACAAACCACAACCTACAACCCAAAACTCACAACCTAAAATAATATGCTCGCCAAACTTTCTATAAATAATTTTGCTTTAATCGAAAAACTCAATATTGATTTTTCGGATAAATTTTCAATTATTACCGGAGAAACTGGTGCTGGAAAGTCTATTTTACTTGGCGCATTAGGATTGGTTTTAGGAAAACGTGCCGATTTATCTTCATTGAGAAACAAAGAAGAAAAATGTGTTATCGAAGCCGATTTTGAGGTTTCTAATTATAATTTGCAACAAATTTTTACCGAAATTGATGTCGATTATGCCGATAACACCATTTTGAGACGTGAAATTCTTCCAACAGGAAAATCTCGTGCTTTTGTGAATGATTCACCTGTAAATTTGCAACAATTGCAAGACTTGAGCGATTATTTATTAGACATACATTCGCAACATCAAACCCAAGAATTGTCCGACGAAGCTTATCAATTTCAGATAATAGATGCTGTTGCAAGTAATCAAGAAATTATCATTAATTATCAAATAAAATTAAAAGATTATAAAAAGTCTAAAACTTTATTGAACCAATTGCTTGCAGATCAAAGCAATGCGACGAAAGAATTGGATTATAATAGTTTTTTGTTAGAAGAATTATTAGCAGCTAAATTAATCGCTGGCGAGCAACAAGATTTAGAAACTTCGTATGAAGCTTTGAATAATGTTGAATTCATTAAAGAAAATTTAGTAAAATCTTTGCAAATTGCTGATGATGAGCAAATAGGAGTGAAGCACAACCTGAAAGAAGTCAAAACTTCATTGCAGAAAATTGCTGTTTTTTCTGAAAACTACAATCAATTTTTTGAAAGAATAAACAGTGTTTTAATAGAATTTGATGATGTTTTTAGCGAAATAGAACAAGCTTCTGAAACATTATCATCTGATCCTGAAAAATTGGAATTGACAAACCAAAAATTGCAGAATATTTATAATTTGCAAAAAAAGCACAACGTTCAAACTATCGAAGAACTTTTGATCATTCAAAACGAATTAGACGAAAAAGTAGTTTCGGTTTCTGATTTAGAAATTAGAATCAAAAAAGGCGAACAAATAATTTTGAAATTCGAAGAAGAATTAAATGCTTTATCAAAAAAAATATCAGAAAAACGAAACAAAGCCATTCCGATATTATCCGAAAAAATTA
>JAYVBR010000057.1:0-4465 GCA_043750395.1 Bacteroidota bacterium
GAATTACCAGCAAATATTGTAATATTCGCAACAACTAATCAAATTATGGAAACCAAAAGCGATGGTTTGCGTGATATAAAACGAAAATACAACACCGACTATCCAACTAATATTACTACAATCAAATATTTCAAAGAATCTAAACAAGACGATTTTTTGCATTACGGAAGTTCGCCTAAAAACCTATATT
This sequence comes from Bacteroidota bacterium, assembly GCA_043750395.1. GTDB lineage: Bacteria > Bacteroidota > Bacteroidia > Flavobacteriales > Flavobacteriaceae > Flavobacterium. Next base: position 191 of record JAYVBR010000057.1, read on the forward strand.
TGTTGCTTTTAGAAGACCAATAAAATGAGTGAAAGTCTAACAAGAGCAATATCTGGCGCAATTTATGTAATTTTATTAATTACCGCAACATTGTTTTCACAAATTAGTTTTTTGATTTTATTTGGTGCCTTTTTATTTATTGCAATAATTGAATTTTGTGATTTAGTAAATCTTAAAAAAATTAACGCAATAGCAATTGGTGCTGTTTTATTTTTTTTGTTTTCATTTTTCGAAATAACCAATTCCACTAAAAATTTATTGATTCTGGGAACATTATTCGTTTCAATAAAATTAATTTATTTGTTGTTTTCTAAATCAAATTTAAAATTAGATAAAAATTCAAAATATGTATATTTGATTGGTTACATAATTTTGCCAATTATAATATTAACAAAAATTCCAACAAATATTTTTGGAGTTGCCTTTAAACCTCAAATGATTATTAGCCTATTTATACTTATTTGGATAAACGATACTTTTGCTTATATTTGTGGGAAATCATTAGGAAAAAATAAACTTTTCCCGAGTATTTCACCAAAAAAAACAATTGAAGGCTTTGCTGGTGGTGTAGTTTTTGCAGGGATTGCAGCCATTTACATTGCATTAAATTTTTTACCAATGCCAATTTATTTTTGGCTTATAATTGCATTAATAGTTGGTCTATTTGGAACCATAGGCGATTTAATAGAATCGAAATTCAAAAGAAATGCCAACGTAAAAGATAGTGGCAAGATTATGCCAGGACACGGAGGTATTCTCGACAGACTGGATAGTGTTATTTTTGTAGCACCATTCTTATTTTTATTTTTACAAATTATTCAATTATTTACTTATGATTAAGTTTCACAAAGAAGGCGCAAAAATTATTTTAATCTCAACTTTTATAACAACAGTTTTAATTTTAGCTTGTGATAGATTGATAGATATTGTATGGCTTAGAATGCTAATTCAATTAATTGTTTTATTCTTTTTAATAATAGTTTTGCAGTTTTTTAGAAACCCAAATCGTGAGTTAATAGTAGATGAAAATGTAATTATTGCTCCAGTAGACGGAAAAGTTGTTGTTATCGAAGAGGTTTTTGAAAGTGAATATTTTAAAGATAAAAGACTGCAAGTTTCAATTTTTATGTCTCCAATTAATGTTCACGTTACTAGATATGCTTGTTCAGGAAAAATTAACTTTTCTAAATACCATCCTGGCAAATTCTTGGTTGCTTGGCATCCAAAAGCTTCCGAAGAAAACGAAAGAACAACTGTTGTAATCAATAACAAAACTTTTGGTGAAATTTTGTACCGACAAATTGCTGGTGCTTTGGCAAGAAGAATCGTAAATTATGCCGAAACTGGAATGCAAGTAATGCAAGGCGATGACGCTGGATTTATAAAATTTGGTTCAAGAGTAGATTTATTTTTTCCAATCGGTACAAAAATAAATGTAAAATTGAATGAAAAAGCAATCGGAAACCGAACAATTATTGCTACAAAAAGTTAAATGCAAGAAAAAGATTTAGATACCAGATTTAATGAAGCGGTAGCAATAGCCGAGCAAATTCCGCAATCTTCATTGCCACAAGATTTGCAATTGCGTTGTTATGCCTATTTTAAGCAAGCTACTTCTGGAAATAATAGTCAAAAATCTTCAAGTTTTGATTTGCGAAATGCTTTTAAAACCAATGCTTGGATGCAAATTAGCCATCTTTCAATAGATGAAGCTAAAGAATTATATATCGAAACTATTTTATCTATAACCAAATAGTTTTGCACATAATATTTTAAAAGTATAATCAAATAAAAATAATAAAAAAATGTCAAAATTAATTAATAATTCCATATTTTGTTATTTTTTTATTTTTTATTTCATTTTTTAATTGTAAAAACTTTAAAGAAAAAGAAAATATTGATCAAAAAAATAATACAAAAATTTACAGCAAGAAAATACCGCAAGACACAATTTCTATAATTGAAACTGGAAAAAAAATTTCTGATTTTATTCCAATTGGCTTTAAAATTTTTGAAGAAATTCAAGCTGATTTCAATAATGATGGAATAAAAGATTGCATTGTTATTATAAAAGCTACAAACAAAGAAAATATTATAATCGATGAAAATCGTGGAAAACTAGACCGAAACCGTCGCGGAATAATTGCACTTTTAAAAGTCAAAGACAAATATAAAATGGTTGTTAAAAATTACGATTGTTTCTCGTCAGAAAATGAAGATGGTGGCGTTTATTTTGCGCCCGAATTAATGGTTGAATTAGAGAAAGGTAATTTATACATACATTATGCTCACGGCAGATATGGTTATTGGAAATATACTTTTAGATTAAAAAACACCGATTTCGAGCTTATTGGTTACGATTCAAGCGATAACTTTGGACCAAGAGTTAATAGTGAAACAAGCATAAATTTTTTAACTAAAAAGAAAATCACTTTAACAAATACCAATGAAAATTGCGAAGGTGGCGATGAAGTTTTCGTAGAAAAATTAGAACGCACAAAACAACAAACAACTATTAAATTAGCTGAAATTTTAAATTTTGATGAAATTGAAATAAACTAGTCAAATAACTAAAACATTTAAATCGTGAAAAAAAATATACTTTTTTATTTAGTATTGATTGCTATTTGTTCTTGTCAAGGCAAAAAATTAACCGAAGTAGTCGAAGTTCCTTTGCCAAGTCAAGGCGAAAAAATAGCAATTGGCAAACCCGATGATGTAGAAGCAGAAAAAGGCGCATTCGAAATGATAAAATTACCCTATAAATACGACGCATTGCAACCAAATATCAATGCTTTTACTCTAGAAAATCAATATTCAAAACATTATTTGACTTATACAAACAATCTAAATAAATCAATCGTCGAAACTGATTTAGAATCGAAAACTATCGAAGAAATTCTCGCTAAATTAGATATGTCAAACGAAGCTTTACGCAACAATGTTGGTGGATTTTACAACCATAATATATATTTTGAAAGTATTGGTTCAAAAAAAAGAGAACAACCAAAAGATACTTTATTAAGCACAATAAAACGTGATTTTGGTTCTTATGAAAATCTTGTTACATCGATTAAATCATCAGCAGAAAAACATATTGGTTCCGGTTGGACTTGGCTTATCGTTGATAAAACCGGATTATTACAAGTAATTAATACGCCAAACAATGACAATCCGCTAATGCCAAAACAAATTATAAAAGGAACTCCCATTTTGGCTTTGGATATGTGGGAACACGCTTATTATTTAGATTACCAATACAAACGCAGAAAATACATCGAAGCTTTTTTTAATGTAATTGACTGGAAATCGGTTGGTAAAAAATATGAATCTACGCTCTAACAGTAACTTAATTATTTACTAAAGTAATTTTTAAAATTTTTAATTTGATTTAATATTTCTTAATAATGACATTTAAATCTATTTAAAATTGATATTTATATAGATTTTGTATAACACAAAAAACTTTTTAGACCCTAGTTGTTTAAAATAGTGTACATAATATTAACAAATTTTTACTTCTATACAATAGCTAGCTGCAAGCTTAATACAAAAGACGTAAATTAAAATCTTAACCAATTATGAATAAAATATTATTGATAAATTTTATCATAATACATTTCTTTGTGAATTCTCAAAATATAAACTCTAAAGAATTTTTTAATTTTAAAATAACAGAGGTTGTTGGTGATTTAAATAATGATAAATTAGATGATAAAGTGGTTGTTATGCAGGATACTGTAAACGAAATTGCACCATTTAGGTTAGAAATTTTTTTTGCTAATTCTAACGGAATATTTAACAATATAGCAACTTCTACAAAAATTATTGCTCCTCAATATCCAAATGGAAGAAGAGATTTTTTGACTGGAAATAGTCTAGAAAATATAATTATAAAAAAAAATATTGTTATTGTAAATTATGGACTTTTAAGAGGGCATTTAGAACATAAATTTAGATATCAAAATGGAAACTTCGAGTTGATTGGTTACACAGCGACTTATTTAGAGAATCCACAAATAATTAAAATGATAGATTTTAATCTTTCAACAGGAATAAGAATTGAAAAAAACGGAGAAGTCGGCTCTGATAAAATTAAACTTAAATCTAAAACAAATGTAATGATACGACCGTTACCTAAAATTCAAGATGTAGAACCATTTGAAAATGATTTATACTAAAAAACTAAATAGTTAATAACGGTTTGCAAAAATTGAGTTTTGTTATTTGAATTAAACAATGTTATATACTTTTTTGTGAGTGATTTATTAAAAT
>JAYVBR010000058.1:0-4452 GCA_043750395.1 Bacteroidota bacterium
TTTTTTTCATTTGAAAAAGATTTAATTTTTTACATTAAAACAAAAATATAAACTAGCAATAAATGTAAATGCATTATAAATTCTTAAATTGAATTATAAATTCTAAATGTGAAGTATTTAGAATTTGTGCAAAGATTTTAATTAATCGTATTGCTATAAATACCTGCTTCTCTTTCAAAGAAATTTTCATAATATCTTTCTTTACTTCCAGTTTTGAATTCCGCTAAATAAAGTGTTCGCAAAATAACCGCTCCTTCTAAATCTGAATAAAAATAGTTTGAAGCCTTTTTATAAAAAGTTGAATTTTTAAATAAATTATCAATTGGTTTTTTAGTTAGTGTGTTAACAAAATTAAAATCATAATATTGAAAGACGTGAACTGATTCATGTGAAAAAGTCGATTTTGAATCTAAAAAACCACTATTTAAAATTATTATGTTTCCCAAAGCAGAACCTCTAACACGACTAATATTAAAAAATTTTTGACTATTACTCGAAAATACAAATTGCCCTGTTTTTATTGACGCTTCTGCTTCAAATTTTGTTTGCGAAGCTGCATAACAAAACAAAACCAAAGAAACAGGCATTATTTTATATTTCAATTTAAAATTATTGGTTGGATAGACCTCTAATCTATTAAAACCAACATTAAAATTTATTTGCTCATAGAAATTTTGTTCAAACAAGCATTTTCAATGATAGAGTTTCCAATAGAATTGGTCAAACTTGCTGGCCAAGCATAAGCAAAATCTTGCTTTTCGGCAATTTGCCCAACCAAAAGTTTACTTTGATAAACTACGGCTCCGCCCAATGCACCTTGCCACATTCCTTTTAACAATACTTTGCCTGTTTTTTCTTCTGGTTTTTTATTAATAATTGCGCCAATGCCACCAACTATTGATCCTAGTCCAATATTATAAAGTCCAAATTCTTGCTTGGTATTTTGACAAATAGCATTTGTTTGGAATATAATAAATAGGTAAAGTATAATTTTTCTTAAAGTCATTTTTAAATTATCTTAATTAAAATTTCTTATCGTATTACTATAAATTCCCGCTTCACGCTCAAAAAAGTTTTTGTAATAATCGGAGCCTTTTTCATATTCAGTTAAAACGAGTAATCGTAAAAATAAAACACCTTCAATATCAGAATGTATAAATTTAGAAGCTTTTTTATAAAAATTAGAATTTTTAAGCCAATTATCGATTGGTTTCTTAGTTAGTGTATTGACAAAGTTATAATCATAATATTGAAAAACGTGAATCATTTCGTGAGAAAAAGTAGATTTATCACCAATGAAATTTGGATTATAACAAATATTATTTCCTAATGTGAAACCTCGGTAAGCAATAAGGTCTTGAATCCGGAATTCTGCACTCGAAAATATAAATTGTCCAGTTTTTAACGAAATATCAATTTCAAACTTTGATTTTGTTGCCAAATATCCGAGTAAAACCAAAGAAACAGGCATTATTTTATATTTCAATTTAAAATTATTGGTTGGATAGACCTCTAATCTATTAAAACCGACATTAAAATTTATTTGGTCATAAAAATTTTTATTCAAACAAGCATTTTCTATTATAGAATTGCCAATAGAGTTGGTCAAACTTGCTGGCCAAGCATAGGCAAAATCTTGTTTTTCGGCAATTTGACCTACTAATAGTTTACTTTGATAGACAATTGCGCCGCCCAATGCACCTTGCCACATTCCTTTTAAAAATACTTTACCGGTTTTTTCATCAGGTTTTTTATTAATAATTGCACCAATGCCAGCAACTATTGATCCAAGTCCAATGTTGTATATGCCAAATTCTTGCTTGGTATTTTGACAAATAGCATTTGTTTGAAAAATAATAAATAGGTAAAGTATAATTTTTCTTAAAGTCATTTTTTATTGACGTAATTAATTCTTTATTTTCGAATAACCTAGGTTTTACAAAAATACGATATTAAAATTCTAAAAATCATTTAGAAATTCTTTAATCGAATTATTTTTTCTATTTTTGAACTATCAAAACAATTACTATGATTTTCAACCTGAAACTAAAATTAAACAAATTAGAGAACTGAAAAACATATTTCAAGAATATGTAGCAACCAATTTGGGTTTATCTACTAGAGCTTATTCTAAAATTGAAACAGGAGAAACACAGTTAACTATAAATCGATTGAACGAAATTAGTGAAATTTTAAAAATTGACCCAATAGAAATACTAGGTTTTGATGAAAAACAAATATTTAATAATTGCAAACAAGACGGAAATATTGGTATAAATTATATTAATTACCCTGAAAAATTAATTGAACAAAAAGATGAAACTATAAAATCATTAAAAGAACAAATTCAATTGTTAAAGTTGCTTTCTGAAAAATAATATTTTTATTTTTATAATTCAAAATAATTCAAATGCCAATTACATCAGAAATTTTAAATAATCTAGAAAATATTCTCGGAAAACAATTCGTTTTTACCGACGAAGCAACCAGAAATCATTATGGTCACGACGAAACTGAGGATTATGTTTTTCCGCCAAGCGTTGTTGTGAAACCTGCAAATGCCAATGAAATTTCTGAAATTCTGAAACTTGCAAATCATCATAAAATTCCTGTCACAGCAATTGGCGGTCGCACGGGTTTGAGTGGTGGCTCGTTGTGCATACATAAAGGTATAGGTTTATCGACTGAAAGATTGAATAAAATTCTGAATATTGATGAACAAAACTTGCAAGTTATGGTCGAACCAGCAGTAATTACTCAGGTTTTGCGAGAAGCAGTTTCCGAAAAAGGATTGTTTTATCCGCCAGATCCAAGCAGTCTAGGAAGTTGTTGGATAGGAGGGAACGTAGCCCAAAATGCTGGTGGAGCTCGTGCTGTAAAATATGGCGTGACCAAAGATTATGTCTTGAATCTTGAAGTTGTTTTGGCAAACGGCGAGATTATTTGGACTGGAGCCAACACGCTAAAAAATTCTACTGGTTATAATTTAACGCAATTAATGGTTGGCAGTGAGGGAACTTTGGGAATAATTACTAAAATCGTAATGAAATTGTTGCCCAAAAATTCGCATAATGTTTTAATGTTGGTGCCATTTTACAGAGCCGAACAAGCTTGCGAAGCGGTTTCGGCAATTTTTAGAGCTGGAATTGTGCCAAGTGCACTTGAATTTATGGAGCGTGATGCTATAGATTGGACTTTGAAATTCAACCCAAATATTGCGGTTGTTGTTAAAGATGAAGTTAAAGCACATTTATTGGTTGAGGTCGATGGCAATTATCCTGATATTTTGATGCAAGAAGCCGAAAAAATTATGACTGTTGTTGAGCAATTCGATATTGATGAGGTGCTTTTTGCTGATACCGAAGACCAGAAAAACGCTCTTTGGAAATTGCGTCGCTCAGTTGCCGAAGCTGTAAAAGCCAACTCAATTTATAAAGAAGAAGACACAGTTGTGCCAAGATATGAATTGCCAAAATTATTGAATGGAATTAAAGAAATTGGTAATAAATATGGATTTAAATCGGTTTGTTATGGTCACGCTGGCGACGGAAATTTGCATGTAAATATTATAAAAGGAGAAATGTCCGATGAAAATTGGAACACCGAAGTAACTAAAGGAATTCGTGAAATTTTTGGATTAACCGTTGCTTTAAAAGGGACTTTGTCTGGCGAACACGGCATTGGTTTTGTTCAAAAAAACTATATGGATATTGCTTTTAATGAAATTCAAATTGGATTGATGAAAGGCATAAAGTCGATATTTGACCCAAATAATATTTTGAATCCTGGGAAAATTTTCCCTGATTAGGATAATGCTTTTTTATGTGTGCTAGATTGAGCAGACTAATAATTCAAGATTTGACGCAGATGACACAGATTTAACGAATTTTCGCTTATTTTTTATATAAAATCCGTTTTTATCAGTTTAAATAAGTGTCATCTGCGTTATATTCTGAAAATTGGTATAGTTAACGGATTGTTTTATTATTTGATTTTCAAAGTAAAAGTTGTTCCAATTCCAATTGTGCTTTCAACAGAAATTTCGCAATCAATAGCTTTTGCCATATCGCGAATAAGGTGCAAACCTAGTCCAGATTTTGTGCTGCCAAGTTCTGATTCTTCGAATAAAGCTTTGAGTTTTTCGGGATTTGCGCCTGGACCATTATCGGTAATTGAAAGATAAGATTTGCCGTTTCCGCCGCTGCGGACAGGTTCTTGCCAAGCTTTCCAAATAATTAAAGAGTTTTCAGTTGATTTGAATACATTTATTGCATTGCTAGTCAAGTTTCTAATGATTGTTTTTAGGTAATTATCATCAGTAAAAATTTAGATGTTTTCTGGATTTTGATATTCAATTTTAATATTCAAATAACCCGAAAACACTTTTTTGGTGTCGTCGAATAATTTATTTAAAGAGACATTTTTGGGTTGTGGCTTGAAGTTTTCCATTTG
>JAYVBR010000059.1:0-4425 GCA_043750395.1 Bacteroidota bacterium
TTGAGTTCACAGCTTATTTCAATTGAATTTTTCTCTAAAAAACATATTTATGACCAAATTTTATGTTTTTTTTAACATATCGCCTGCAACTTGGGTTAAATCACTAAAATTTAGTAAATTAAATATTTTACATTTATTCGAATTTAAAGTTGATTGACAACTTGTTTGATTAGTCAAATTGCAAAACTTATTAATTAATTCGTTTTCAACCTAAAACAAATCTTTTAATGCTGCGACTGATAATAAAAAACCTAAAATAGGAAAAATTAAAAAAAGCGAGTTTAAAAATGAAGTTGATTTTAAAAATAACAACAAAATAAATAACAACGAACATAATGAAATTAAAATTTTACTTTTCGGATTTGATTTTGTTTTTAAAATTTCTGAATCATCACTTTCTACCAACAAAACCGTGTTGTCCCAATATTTTAAAAATTCTTCTTTTGTTGTTTTTTTCGGTTTATCAAAACCCTCAAATGTATATTCAAAAACATTTTCTTTTTTTGTAATGTAGGACAAAAAAGAATTAGTCTTATTTTCATTTTTTAACAAACCAACAAAATTACTAGGCAGTAAATCAATCTCGGTTTCACCAACTATAAAAACGCCGTTTTTTATTTTAAAAAAGTTTAAAGTATCACTAATTGCAAGTAAAGTTGGATAATCTGGATGCGATTCGAACTGAAAATTAAATTCCGATTTATCAATATGTAACTGCTCATTTTTCAAATATTGAAAAATTAAATTCTTTTCCATTAATTAATTTTAAACAAATTTTATTAATTTAATTCAACGCCAATATTAAAAAATTTATAAGTTAATTTTTTTTGTATTAAAAGCATTCTTTTTGTAACGATTTTCCATAATAAAATTAAGTAACTCTTTTTTAGAATCTAACTTTGTATTTCCATCACCGGACCATAAATCTATAATATGCTCCTTGTTGAATTCAATTAGCAAAATTTTAGCAACACTTGCAAAACCTCCATTAAGATAAGTTAAAATTAAAATGCTTTTGTTTTTTGATAAAAATAATATCTTTCTTTTAGGTAGTTTAGATTCTCCTATGCAACCTGATTGAAATTTTTCTGTTGAATTTGCAATTGAAAAGTCTCCAGTGATACAATCTAAATCATCCAAAATAAAACTTTGAATTTCTTGTTTCTTTTTTAAAATCTTAAAATCATCTTTGGAAATATTTAAAATAAAATTATCTAAACTCTCATTTTTCAATATTTTATTAACATTTATTTCATATTTGCATTTTTTTTGAGAAAACAAAGGATTAAAAAAAAAGATAATTAACATTAAAAATAGATATTCAATTAGTTTCATAATTTTTATATTATAATTTATAAAGGTAAGAAAATTATTTTCCTACCCTTATAAATTAAATTTATTTGTGATTATTTTGAGTTTTATACCAAGAATCATCCAATTCCATGACAACCGTGCAGGTAACCAGCTAATCCGCTTCCAGAATGTGGCCATCCATATTCTATTAAATTTGCATTACTTTGATATGCAGTTGGATAACATCTCCAGCGCATACTTCCATCTATTTTAACCATCTCTTCTCTAGAAATTGATTTAATTTTTTTGTTTGAATTTTCAAACTCTTTTAAACTTATTTTTTTCATAAACTCTAATATTTAAAATTTAACTTACAAGAACTCATGTAAAATTTATATGTAAATTAATATAATTCGTGGTTGTAATATTTCTGTATTCTGCGATACTTTATATTCTCTTAAGGATTGTATACATTTATATGTAACATTTCATCCACACAACTTACAAGACTGTGACCGCCTGACTGAGGCCACCCGTTAATGGTTGTATTTGAACTCATTCTTCTACAACCCCAACGCAATTCACCAGTAAATACTTTTAATTGTTCTCTTGTTAATGAATTTTTGATAGTCATTAACTTTTCAAAATCTTTTAAACTAATTTTTTTCATAACTAAATTTTTTAATTTATTAATAATTTTTCTCAATCAAAACCACTACAAACAAAAAATTTAGAAACAAGCCTCGTGCACAAGCCATTGCCAAATGAATGTAAGAATAATTTTAATTAAAACAAACCTATGCAAATGTTAAATGTTAAAAAATGCTTTTTCGAGCAAAAAATATGCAATTTCGAGCATATTTATTACATTTGAAAAAAATAACAACGAAATGGTCAAACAAAAATTGATAGACGAGAGAACAAAAAGGTCTACTCAAGCAGAATTCGCTTTTAGATTAGGAATGGATACTTCTAATTATGGTCGCAGAGAAAACGGTTTGACCAAAATTTCCAAAAAGGAATGGGACAAAATGGCTAAAGAACTAAATGTGAAATTCGAAGAAATTTATGACCCAGAAGACGGCGTATATGTTATAAATTGAGATTATGCTCATGGTAATTTTAGCAACAACCATACTTTTAACAATAATTCGGAATTTGTTTTTGAAACAATGAAAAAATATATTATAAAGTTAGAAGAAGAAAACGTTATATTGAGAGAAGAAATTGCATGTTTGAAAAAATAAATAATGTCAATGTTCAAAGACAGGTTTGATTAGGGTTTTAATAGTTTTAAAAAAGTTATTCAAAAAAAAGTTTAAGGATATTGCAGGAATTAAATTTACTCAAGACAAATAGATTGAAAAATAATATTTTTCAAAACTAAAAAGCTAACTTTGTTTAAAATTAAATGATTATGAAAACAGGAGATAAAGCAATTGTAGATCCAAAATTGACAGGATTAAATGTTTGGATAGAAGGAATTATTATCAAAATAAGAAACAATCCATTTCTTGGTAAAGAAATTGCTTTGAAAGACAATTCTGGCAATATTTATTTTGATGCTGAAAAATTTTTTAAACCAATTTCAAAATAATGTTTGCAATTAGTTTCGATATGGTAATTGTTGACCTTAAAAACAATTATGGAGAACCTTATAATAACGCTTATTACGAAATAAGTACTATTCTTGAGGAATTTAATTTTTATAGAGCCCAGCGAAGTGTTTATTTAACTGATAAAAACGATATGGTTAACTTAACCCGCGCAATGATTAAACTTAAAAGTATTGATTGGTTTAAAAATTCGGTTAGAGACATTCGTGCTTTTAAAGTCGAAGATTGGTCAAATTTTACCGATTTTATGAAAGAATAAAAAAACATTTATTTTTATATATACTTTCAATACGTCAACATTCCTCAAAATGTTTTTGACATTATTATTAAATACAACTCCAAGCTAGAAAACGACGACCAATTAAAAAATCTTGAAATAGAAAGGTTGCGAGAAGAGATTGAGGTTTTGAGAGGGAAGTAAATCTTCTTAAAAATAAAATCTTATTAAAAAATAAACTAACTTTGTTGTAAATATTAAAGTTATGAAAACAGGAGATAAAGCAATTGCTGATCCAAAACTTACTGGTTTGGATATTTGGGTAAAAGGAGAAGTTATCGATATTGAGAAAAACCCTTTTAAAGGTATTGTTATTGCAATTAAAGATGAAAAAGGACGTATTTTTTTTGGTGAAGAAAAATATTTTAAAGCTGCCTAATTATGTTTGCAATTAGTTTTGATATGGTAATTGTTGACCTAAAAAATAATTATGGCGAGCCTTACAACAATGCCTATTTTGAAATTGGTAAAGTTTTAAGAAAATACCATTATTACAATACTCAAGGTAGTGTTTACTTGTCTGAAAACAGAGATATGTCAAACTTATTTCGAGCAATGACGGCTTTAAAAAACATCAATTGGTTCAAAGATTCTGTTCGTGATATTCGAGCTTTTCGGGTAGAAGATTGGTCAAATTTTACAGATTTTATGAAGGAATAACTTAAATATTCCAAAAAAAACGAGGCAAATCGCCAATTCTCGACTACGAATGGGAACATTTCGCCAAAGCACTCAACGTGCCTGTTGAGGACATTAAAGTCGAGAATGCTTAAGCTTCAAAGAAAAACGAACATTTTGTTTTTAATGATAATTCTGCAAATAATCAATACGTCAACATTCCTCAAAATATTTTTGACATAATTATTAAATTTAATAGCAAATTGGAGCAAGACGATTAACTAAAAATTTATGAAATTGAGCGGTTGCGTGAGGAAATTGAGGTTTTGAAAAGTAAAGCATAAAATTACAGAATTTGAGAAATTTTATATGTAATATCTTCTTTTTCATGCCAAAAAGCTAAAATAAAAACCTACAATTTTTTAATTTTGTAGGTTTATTTTTTTATTGCCTTATCAAATTCATACTAAACTCAGGAATAGGTATTGGCATTTGCGAGGGTAATGTAAATGGACAATTATTTACCAAATTCCAATTACCAATATAATTGTATCTATATCCAATTTGACCAGTTGCTGGATTACCCATTAAAGTTATTTTTGCTTCGTTGTTGCAATAATC
>JAYVBR010000060.1:0-4419 GCA_043750395.1 Bacteroidota bacterium
CATCTTTTACCACCAAAAGTGCTTGATTTTTGATTGATTCAGACAAGTTTTTATCGAAATTAGTTTGGTTGGTTAAATATTTTTCAAATGTTTGATTCTCAATTTGATGAATTAATACATTTTTAGTCCAACCAAATTTTTTGGTCGATAGTATATAGAATTGTCTTTGCTGATTGTCTTTACATTTTTTTAAAATCGAAATATGTTTGCTCCAGCTAATTTCTCGTACCAGTGGTACGAGAAATTCAACAGCTTGATATTCAGAATAAAATTGAGCCATAAGCCATAAATTTCCAACTGAAAAACCACCAATTCCTGGAAATTCATTCTGTAATTCTTTTGATAAAGTTGGTACAATTGCTTTGCCCCAATTTTCTGATTGTTTTTCGGAAATCGATTTTCCAATTTCCCAATAAAGATTTATCAATTGAGTATTTACAACTTTTAAAGCTTCGTATTGGGCTTGACGAACCTTTGATTTTATTTCTGTAATAAAATTGTGTTGAGAAATTTCCAAATTCATTTTACTAATAAATTTATTGAATATTCTGATTAGCATTCAAAGGAACATTCGGAATGGCACGAGTTGTATCCATCATTTTTATCAAATCGCTTTCTCCGACTTCGGTTTGAATTTGGCTTCGACGTGAAATTTCGTCCATTTGCGCTTGCAAAGATTGAATTTGTTCATTAATTTCTCCAATTAACAAAATAACTTTTGCATCAGGAATTTGGGCCAAATTAATATATAAATCAAGTGAATTGACTTTGGTAATTAAAACCGTAATTCTAGCTTTTATGGCTGGACCATTGAATCTGACTGGAATATTAGTTTTTAAATCGAGTGCTTTTTTTGATAAATTTTTGGCTTTTTGTTGAAAAGCTCCAATCGTAGATTTTGGTTTTTTGGACATTTCGTCCAAAAAAATGCGCCATTCTGTCCAATTAGTAGTTAATGTTTGCGAAGTTGCATTGCTAGGAGTTGTGTTAAAAACCCAAGCTTTATTGATGTTTGCAAAGATTATTTCTTTCTTTTTAGAATCTTTTAAGTTCTCGGCAAGTCTTATTTCGTTGTTGTCTTTGCAAGATATTATTAAAAAAAATAGACTTATATATAAGTAAAATTTCATTGATTTTGATTTTGATTACAAAGTTACAAATTAGTTTTGAATCAAAATCTTAACAAAAATTAAAAATGACTAGTAATAAAATATCTATTTTATTAAAATTAAAAAATTAATACGAAATAGTTATATTTGTCAAAACAAATTCAAAAAATGGATACAAAAATTCTGATAATTGGTGCTTGCGGACAAATAGGAACTGAGCTAACTCACAAACTTAGAACTATTTATGGAACTGAAAATGTTATAGCTTCTGATATTAGAAAACTCAATAACGATGTTGTAAATTCTGGACCATTTGAGGTTGTAAATGCATTAGATTTTAATCAAATTGAGCATTTGGTCGAAATTCATAAAATTACAGATGTTTATTTAATGGCTGCTTTATTATCGGCTACAGCCGAAAAAAATCCAGCTTTTGCTTGGGATTTGAATATGAATTCTTTGTTTCACGTTTTGAATTTAGCGAAAGCTAAAAAAATTAAAAAAATATTTTGGCCTTCAAGTATTGCTGTTTTTGGACCAACAACGCCAAAAGAAAACACGCCACAATACACAATTATGGAGCCAAGCACCGTTTATGGAATTAGCAAACAATCTGGCGAACGTTGGTGCGAATATTACCACAATATTTTTGGTGTCGATGTTCGAAGCATTCGCTATCCGGGTTTGATTTCTTGGACAACTTTGCCAGGCGGCGGAACTACGGATTATGCAGTTGATATTTATTATAAAGCAATTGCCGATAAAAAATATGAATGCTTCTTGAGTTCCGAAACCAAAATGCCAATGATGTATATGGACGATGCGATTGCGGCAACTATCAAAATTATGCAAGCCGACGAAGATAAAATTAAAATTCGTTCTTCATATAATTTAGCAGCAATGAGTTTTACGCCAACCGAAATCGCTTTAGAAATCAAGAAACACATTCCAGAATTAGAAGTAACATATAAACCTGATTTTCGTCAAAAAATTGCAGATTCTTGGCCAGCCAGCATTGACGATTCTGAAGCTAGAAAAGATTGGGGCTGGAAACACGAATTCGATTTAGAGAAAATGACAGAAGTAATGTTGGAGAATTTGACTAAATAATTACTTATTTAATTTTTCGATTAATTTATCTTCGATTAATGATTTTGTTTTTATGACATCTCCAGAATTGTCATTTGGAATTGTCATTGACAAGACATAATGTTGAATTTTCCATTGTTTTCCAACTTTTATTAAAACTCCAGAACCACGACAAATTTTCATTTGGGTATTTAATAATTCGTCGAACCAAGCCGTTTTTTGGTCTTTTGAAACATAAATATTCCTTTCCAAAGCTTTAAAACTCCAAGCTTTTCCTTTATCGAAATAGGGTTTTGCAAATGTCATAAATTGTGGTTTTGTCCAGTTTTCGGTGGCATCTGTTCCAATATAAATCGCATCGTCTGTCATTGTTGACATATAATCATCGTATTTTGCATTTGCCGCAGCAAGATGCCAATTATCAAGAACTTTTATGATTTTATCTTTAGGAGTTTGCGCTTGACTAATTATTGAAAACAATAATATCGAAAAGAATATTTTTTTCATTTATTTTTATTCAAATATATGACAAATTTAATTTTAAAGAAATAGAAGTGGTTTAAACTTTTTTCAATTGGCTGCAAAATTGTCTTTTTGCCCCATATTTCATATTTTTTTTATTCGATAGCGATGTTATCCAATAAAAAAAATCCAAAATCTGAAACAAAAATCTTAATTTTTCGCTTCAATCAAAAAAGTTTAAACCACTTCATAATGTCTATGTCTAAAAGTAAATTATCTTTGTATCGAAAATTTAATATTATGAAATCGCCAGTAAAAAACTGTTTGTTGCAAACAAACACCAGTAAATAATAGCGATACCATATTTGACCAAAAAGAAATAAATTTTATAAATATGAAATTCAATACTAAAACCATTCACGGAGGACAACACCACGATCCAGCAACTGGTGCTGTAATGCCACCAGTATATCAAACTTCTACATTTTTACAAACAAGTCCAGGAAAGCCCTTGAATCCAGATTACGAATACTCTCGTGCTTCAAATCCTACGCGTTCAGCGTTAGAAAATGCTTTGGCAAGCATTGAAAATGGTACGCGAGGTTTAGCTTTTTCTTCTGGATTGGCTGCAACAGATTGTGTTTTACGTTCATTCAAAGCAGGTGACGAAATAATTGCAATGGACGATTTATATGGTGGAACATATAGAATGTTTACTCGAATTTATAAAGATTCAGGGATAAAATTCCATTTTGTTGATATGAATGATATTGAAAAATTCAAATCATTAATCAACGAAAATACAAAATTGGTTTGGGTAGAAACACCCACAAATCCTTTGATGAAATTGGCAGATATTCAAGAAATTGCTAAAATTACCAAATTACACAAAATACTTTTTGCTGTCGATAATACTTTTGCAACGCCTTATTTGCAAAAACCTTTAGATTTTGGAGCAGATATTGTTATGCACTCGGCAACTAAATATCTTGGCGGACATTCTGATGTTATTGCTGGCGCATTGATAGTCAAAGACGAAGAATTAGGAAATCAACTTCATTTTCAGCAATTTGCAACTGGCGCAACTCTTGGTCCAATGGATTCATTTTTGGTTTTGCGTGGCATTAAAACATTGCATTTAAGAGTTCAAAGACATTGCGAAAATGGAGAAAAAGTAGTTGAATTTTTGAGTAATCATCCAAAAATAAAAACAGTTTATTATCCTGGTTTACCTAGTCATCCTTACCACGAAATCGCTAAAAAACAAATGAGCGGTTTTGGTGGAATGGTTTCTTTTACATTCAAATCTGGCGAAAAACAAGATTCGATTTCTTTTCTTGAAAAACTAAAAATTTTCACATTAGCAGAATCGCTTGGTGGCGTTGAAAGTTTGGCTAATCATCCAGCATTAATGACTCACGCATCGATTCCTGAAGAAAAAAGAAAAGAGATTGGAATAACAGATGATTTAGTTCGATTGAGTGTTGGAATTGAAGATATTGAAGATTTAATCGAAGATTTAAAACAAGCTTTGTCATAAATTTCATTTTCTAAGAATAAATTTTAGGTTACGTTCTAGAATAGTGTGGATTTAATTAATGTTATACCATTTATACGTTTAAAATAACCAATAAACTTTTTCTTTTTCGCCAATCTTACTTAAAAAAATCTTCCGTAACAAAGGCTATGCAATATTTTTTATCATTGTCTTGACAAAAAATAATTAAGTTTCTTTAGACTATTTTAAACGTATAAATGG
>JAYVBR010000061.1:0-4416 GCA_043750395.1 Bacteroidota bacterium
TCGAAAAAATATCACAAATCAACATAGTTATTGCTCCAAAAAGAATTGTACTCCAAAATAAAATAAAATGATTGCTTGTTTGAAAAACAATTTTCGCAATGTGAGGAACTGCCAAACCAATGAACGCGATTGGTCCAGCGAAAGCTGTTATGCTTCCAGCCAAAATACTTGTTGCGAAAATAATTATCAGTCTAGATTCCTTGAAATTGATTCCCAAACTTCGAGCATAATTTTCGCCAAGTAACATTGCATTTAGTGATTTTATGCTAAAAACACTCAATATTAATCCAATTAAAACTGAAATGCTCAGAATAATTATCGCATTCCAAGATAAATTTCCGATGTTTCCCATAGACCAAAAAGTATATTTTTGAAGTTGTTCAGCCGAACTAAAATAAGTTAAGACACCAACGATTGCACTTGCAAAACTGCCAAACATTAACCCGACAATCAATATTGAATTGGTATCGCGTAATTTTTTAGAAACCAATAGAACCAATAATAAAACCAAAAAACTTCCTAAACAAGATGCCAAAATTATTCCATAAGAAGAAATTAAAATAGAACTTATAAAAACGGGCAAATAATTAGCACCTAAAATCACAAAAGCCACACCTAAACTCGAACCCGAACTTAAACCCAAAACATAAGGTCCAGCCAAAGGATTGCGAAACAAAGTTTGCATTAATAATCCAGAAATAGATAATCCAATTCCGACCAAAATGGCTGTAATTGCCTTTGGTAATCTATAATTTATGATTATGTATTGCCAAGTTTCTTTGCTTGTATTTTCGCCAATCAAAGCCTTAAAAACATCTTTTATTGGAATATAAATTGACCCTAAACTAATATTCAATAGCAATGTCAATGTCAATATTAATGACAATATTAATATTAATTTTGAGTTATTATGATTTGTATTTTTTAACATTTTAATAATATTTTGTCATTTCGACCTAGGAGAAATCACATAACGTGAGCAACTAATGAGATTTCTCCTAAGTCGAAATGACAACTAATTTATTTATTCTAATCTTTTATAAAAAAACAGTTCATAATTTGGCAACAATTCTGGATGAACGATTTTTAGAATATCTTTCAAGACCAAATCAGGTCTATTTGGAGCCAATTCATAAAATAAAACGCCACCCGTTTTTCCTTTTTTTGCTGAAAATGAATATACTTTCTTGTTTTTAAAAGCATCGAATTGATTGTAATGAATATTGGAATCTTGCATTTCTTTTAAACTCGAAAACGAACCTTGAAACCAAAATTCAGCATTTTTTGCTTTTTCTAAAACGGTTTCGAATGGCAACGATAAACTTCCAGTTCCTGATGTATTTCGCCATAAATAATTAGAGCAAGCATCTTTTAAGAACAAACTTGACCACGAATTGCCTTGTGGCAAATACCAAACATTTTCATACATTTCGCCACACAAAACCGTAGGATTTGATGTTGCTTTTTTAGCCAATTCCAAAGTTATTTTATAATCTTTTTCGATTTGATTGAAAATGGTTTCTGCTTTTTTATCTAAACCATATAGTGCTCCAAAAAACTTAATCCATTCGGCTTTGCCAAGTGGCGTTTGTTCGTTCCAATCGCCATTATAAATTACTTTTAGTCCGCTTTTTTCAAGATTGTCATAACTTGGATTGTTGTTATCGATTCCATATCCAATAATTAAATCCGGATTCAAATCCAAGACAACTTCGGTATTCAAATTTTGTTCGCGACCAATTTCTCGAATTTTTTTAGCATCGATTCTGGCTCGAATTTTTTCTGATGAAATGTAATCAAGATTTGGAAATCCAACCAAACTATTTTCAACGCTAAGCATTTCTAACGATGGAATGTGAGTTGTTGAACTTACAATTATTGATTTTATTGGAACTTGAATAGTTGTAAAAATTTTCAAACTGTCTGGAACAATTCCGTTTTTTTCTTGTAGTATATAGGTATAACTTTTAGTTGCTTTTGGCCAAGGATTATTGATTTTTAAAACCGAAAAACCATCATATTTGTTGATTGAAAAACCTTTCGCATAAATATTTTTTTTGTTTGAAATCGAAATTTCATCATTTGCTTTGGCCTTATTATTTTTGCATTGAACGAATGAAAAAGTAATAATAAAAATTAGTGTTTTAAAGAAAATTGATTTCATTTTGAGGTTTTAATGAAATGCAAATGTAAGAGTAAATAATTAAAATAAAAAAATCGCTCTTTTAAAAGCGATTTAAATATTTTTTAAGTAATAATCTCTAAATTTTAAATTCTCTCATTTGAATTTTGTCAGACATAACTTCTTTGAAACTCAATTCCATAGATTCTAAAAAGTCAGAATTGATTTTTATTTCTGGAATTTTATCTATTAATTCGTCAAATTTTATTTTTTGAGATTCTAGAAATGCTTTTAATGCATTTTTTTCTTCGATGGTTTTCGGAAAAACATTTATTGTGTTCATTTTGATGATTTTTTGGTTTGCACAAATATAAAAATTAAAATCAATCAATATTGTTATTATTGTGTTATATTTGCAAATGAATTGAGGTTGCTGTTTTATGATTTTATAAAACCGCATTAAAAGGGAAGTTAGTGATTGCAGATTGATGATTAACGATTTTTAGATTTCAGATTTTTAAAATCTAGAAATCAAAAATCAGAAATCTAAATTCAAAAATCTAACGCTGTTCCCGCAACTGTGAGCTAACAAGCTTGTTGTTACTACAAAACCACTGTTTTAAAAAATTGCAGATCGTAGATGTTAGATTTCAGATTCCTACAAGAATCTTAATTCTAAATTCATAAATCTAAATTAAAAAAATGGGAAGGTAAACAACAAGACGCAAGCCAGGAGACCTGCCTAAATTCATAATTAAATATCGAACTCTCGGGAGATAGGGTTCTGAAATTATGTCAACTAAAAAGTCTTTTTTATTCCCGTTTTTGTGTTTGTGCCAAATTATTTGTGCGCAGCAAATACCCGTTGTTTTAGATCAAGTGATTGTTTCGGATTCACAATTAAAAAACTTTACCAACTCGAAATCCAAACAAGTTTTCAACGATTCTATCATCGAAAAAAATCAAGCTTCGTTGACTTCATTATTGAATTTCAATTCGGTTATTTTTTTTAAAGAAAATGGATTGGGAATGGTTTCTTCGCCCAGTTTTCGTGGCACAACTGCGCAACAAACTGCGGTTATTTGGAACGGAATCAACATCAACTCGCAATTCAACGGTCAAACCGATTTTAACACAATAACTACTCGAAATTTCAATTCAATAACAGTTCAAGCTGGTGGCTCAAGTTCAATTTATGGCAGTTCGGCAATTGGCGGAAGTATTCATTTGAGTAATGATTTAAGATTTAATCAACTGTTTGAGAGTGATTTACAAGTAAATTATGGCAGTTTTAATACGCTAGGAATTAATTATAACTTGAAAATTGCAACTACTAAATTTAGTTCACAATTTGGATTTTCTCGCAATTCGTCAAATAATGATTATTTGTATTTAAAAAAATTCGATTGGAAAGGCAATCAACTTAAAAATTTGAATGGCGAATTTGTTAACACTAACTTTTCTGCCGATTTTGGATATAAAATAAACAATAAAAACATTTTAAAGTTTTACAGTCAATCATCAGTTTCTGATAGAAATTTATCATTGGTAACACCAACCGATTCCAAAACCAAATACATCAATACTTTTAATAGAAATTTATTGGATTTTTCGTCCGAATTTAACAAAATTTCATTGAATTTTAAAACGGCTTATTTGTTCGAAAATTATAAATATTTTGATGACATTGATTTTTATTTTTTTAGTTTTGGTTCCTCAGAAACATTAATTTCAAAGTTAGATTTGGGTTTTTTGCCATTCAAATCATTAAAAATCAATGCAGTTTTCGATTACAATCGCACAAAAGGTTATGGTTCAAGTTTTGGTAATAATGTTCGTGAGATTAGTTCGGCTGGTGTTTTTGCTAAACATCAATTATCTAAAAAATGGCTGAATGAGTTTGTAATCAGGAAAGAAATTACCAATAATTATGTATCGCCAATTTTATTTTCGATTGGAACTATTTATAATTTTAATGAAGTTTATGCATTAAAAATTAATGGTTCTAGAAATTTTAGAATACCATCTTTTAATGACTTGTACTGGGAAAATGGTGGAAACATCAATCTTCGACCAGAAAGTTCCTATCAAGCCGAAATAGGTAATGTTTTTAATTACCGAAAAATTAATTTATCGCAAACCTTTTATTACATAAAAATTGATGATTTAATTCGATGGATTCCAGGAAACGATGGAAACTGGTCGCCAATAAACACCAAAAAAGTGAATACTTATGGCTTGGAAACTATTTTGAATTATGATTATAAAATTGGCAAAAATAATCTCAAATTAAA
>JAYVBR010000062.1:0-4413 GCA_043750395.1 Bacteroidota bacterium
TTATACAAAGCACTTTCTGAAGGATCTAAACCTCAATTCTCAACAATATTAAAAGTTTTAGGAGCTGTTGGTGGAAAGGTGAATATTGAACCAATTGCAGTTTAAAAAAAAAGCGAACGCCTAACAGCGGTTTGCAAAAATTGGGGTTTTGGTCTTGACTTTACACATTGTTTTGTACTTTTGTGGTCAGTGATTTACTGAAAGTTTGGGCTAACCAAATCCCCAACTTCTGCAAGCCACGAGACGTTACCTGCTATGTTACTCGAAAACGAGAAAAATTGTAGTTTAAAAGAAAAAATATAAACATTAAAATAAAAAAGATGATTAAAAAAAAGTTTGTTGCTATAAGTATTTGTGTTGGATTTGTATTTTTTATCGGTGTTTCAATTTTTTCACGATTATCTACTGGAAACGAATTACCAGGGCAAATTTCAGGAGCATTACTTGAAGCAGTAATTACAGCACTATTAACATACGTTTTATTGAGTGGTCAAGCTTCACAAGAGGAAATAAAAGAACGAAATGTAAAAGTATTTGAAGAAAAAACTATAAAATATAATAATTTCATCACAAAACTTTGGGAAATATGGGAAGATAGAAAAATAACTTTAGAAGAACTTAATGAATTAGTTAAGATAATTTCTCGAGATATTATTTTATATACAAAACAAGAAACCGTAGAAAAAATATTAATATCTTTAAATCGTATTGCAGATTTATCAAATTCGAACGACAAAAATATTGACGCTTCAAAATTAATTCAGAACGAAGTTTTCAACATTATCAATCAATTAGCACTTGAAATAAATTTAGGCGGAGAAATAACTGAAAAAATTCAAAATCAATTAAATAGTTTAGAAGATAAAGTAATTCCTTTTTTAAATAAAAAAATTATCAAACAAAATTACTTGAATAGTTTTTACGAAGAATTGGAAGAAAGTGAAATTCCAATCTCAAATATTGAAATAAAAAATAATTTTATTTGGATCCAAATAAAACAATCGAATGTTTTAATAAAAATTGGACAAATTGAAAGACAAAATTCTGCAAATGCAATAATTGGTATTTATTGTGAATTTTGGGGAAATAGGAAGTATCAAAAATATAGAGATGCAAGTAGAGGATGGAGAAAAGACTTTTTAAAATCTGGTTACACTTGGCATCAAGAAATGATAAACTTTAGTGACACAAACAAAGTAGAAAAAATTACAGATATGTACTTAAATATTGATGAAAATAATAAACCAACGAATGAACTTGCAAAAAAAGTAATTAATTTTTACAATAATTGGAAAATTGATGGTAAAAATCTTGAACAAATAATCGATGAAGTTGAAGGCAATTTAAAAAACTAAAATAATGGGTATGCTGAAAACCAAATAGAGTAAGCAAAATAATTATAATTTATACATATGGCATTATTTTTAATTACAGTAAAAAAATCTAAAAAAGTCAATGGAATTCAATTAGAAGAAGGAATGAGCGTAGAAGTAGTTTCATCTTACAGTAATCCTATTTCAACAAATGGCGGAACACAAGTTATTGAGGCTTTTGAAAGAAAATATGGAATAGATATTAAAAAAGCTGGTGGATTGTCTTCGTCAACACTTGACATAGAAAAAATGTAAAGATAAAAGTAAAGTGTTGCGGAGCAACACTTTACTTTTATCTTTTTTTGTTATATGATGATGAACGAAAAATTAAGAACAATAGAAAATTTAAAATGGTTACCTTATATCGGAGATCAATATATGAAAATTGATGAAAATTACAAAATGATTGTAATTGGAGAAAGCCATTACCACGATAATTCTGAACAGTCAATTTTAAAACATAATAATGAATATTACACTAGAATTGTAATTAAAGAATTAGCAATTGAAAGACAATATTGGGGTACAAAAATTTTTCAAAATTTTCATAAAACAATATTCACAAATGATATTTTTTCAACTTCTAAATTTTGGAATTTAGTTTCATATTATAATTTCATACAAAGACCAATGGTTACAAATAAAAGTAGACCAGACGGAAAAGATTTTTATGAAAGTTGGAAACCATTTTTTGAAATAGTAAAAATTCTAAAACCAAAAATTTGTTTATTTATTGGTACTTCCGCCGCTAATTCTTTATCAAATGCAATTAAAAATTCAGATTTTAAAACAAATGGTGTTAAATGGGAAGAAAAAATAAATAGAGCATATGCAAAAACTGCAATAATAACAGATAAAGAAAATAATGAAATAAAATTGATATTTATTAGGCATACAAGTCAAATGTATAGTTGGCAAAAATGGAATTTATATTTAGAAAAAGTAATGAATAATCAATTAAGTTGGTTAAAAGAACAAGTAGTTTAAAAAAAACAAACACAGCAGGTAACAGCGGTTTGCAAAAATTGGGGTTTTGGTCTTAACTTTACACATTGTTTTGTACTTTTATGGTCAGTCATTAATCGAAGTTCAGGCTAACCAAATCCCCAACTTCTGCAAGCCACGAGACGTTGTCGGCAAGCATAAAAAAGATACCTTGAAAAAAGAAGTAATTAAAAATATAACGACAGAAAATGGAGCAAATGAATTTCAAGTTCGTTTGCTTAAAGACGATGGCGTTGGACTTTTGACAACAAGAAAAGAGGAAAATTTCCTTATACTTGACAGCATAGATTATTGGTACGATCTCATACAAAACGAGTATCCAAAAAAGAAAAAATGCAGTTGTAAAAATGAATGGTTTTATGTAGCGTTTAATTACATTCTAAGACAAGAAACAGACGACATAAAGGAAATAAGAATTGTAACAACTTGTACAGAATGTAATAAAGTTTCCAAACCAATTTCAATAGACATTGATTATTCGCCAACAGAAAATTTGATTGTAAATCCAATAACTTTTTGTGAAAAGCCAAATATTAAATATAAGTTTCAAGAATTAACAAGTTATTGGTCAGGTGACAACTTAAAAGACTTTTTGCATTACATTTTCCACGACTTGAACTTGAAAATTTATTGTTGGTATTTTCAACACCCAGAAAATAAAAGGAGATTTGAAAAGGTTTCGTTTGACAAAGCAATTCAAATTATTACAGTCAATCATAAATACTTAAATTTTTATTTTTCTGAAAAAGAACTTGAAACTGCAAACTATATAAAACTGACTGACGAAAATGGAGTTTATATAAAAGAAGGGATTTGGAGGAAAGATGAAATAATACAATTGAGAAGCCCATATGTAATTATTGGTTATGGACTTTTGTACTATATAAATTTCTGTAACCAATATCTTGACAAAGGAAATGTGAAAGACAAATCGGAAAAATTTGAAACAACTACAATCAAACTAAAAAAATGGTTTAAAGAAAAATTTGTAACAAAACGTGGAAAGAATTGCTTTGATGGACAAGAAGCGTATGACAAATTTATGACTAAAAGAAATTCAGAAAGATAAAATGCCAGCTGCTAACAGCGGTTTGCAAAAATTGGGGTTTTGGTCTTGAATTTACACATTGTTTTGTACTTTTGTGGTCAGTGATTTACTGAAAGTTAAGGCTAACCAAATCCCCAACTTCTGCAAGCCACGAGACGTTGGCAGAAATGCCCAAAAAACTGAAACAATAAAAATTAAAATAACTTAAATTATACAAAATGAAATTAAATTTTTTACTAATTATCACAATGTGCTTTTCAATCGCTAACGGTCAAAAAAAGGAAATACAATATTTACAAAAGGGAGATTTTCCCCCAGGAATTTATCTTACTTTAGAGGATGTTCTGAATAAAAAACCTTCATCGACAGAAGAACTTTATTTTAAGGATGCCGTTGATACAGAAGATAATAAGAATTCTGAAAAGGTTTTTTTCTATTTTAAAGAAAAAGACAAAAAAGTAAGAGTTCCATTAGGGGTATCTCATAAAGGAGAAATGTATTTTCAAACTTACAGAAAATATACAAATAAAAAAGATAAAGGATATGATCCAGACGCTTATTCAAGATTTTGCAAAGTAACTAATTATGGAAGGTTTATATATTTTGAAGAGCATATGAAAGGAATGTGGAGTAAAGGTCTTTTGGCAAATTTAGGTGCAGCAGGATATTTAATCAATGGAAGAATTAAGGGTTATGTTTTAGATTTAGAGAATAAAGAATTTAATATGTTAAGGAATTGTGAAGACTTAAATAATTTTTTGACACTAAATGAAATTCCACAAGTTAATTGTGAATCTGACAAATTTACAATCGAGAATTTAAGAACAATTATTGAAGAAATTAATAGACCTTATCGTTAAAGCTAAAAAAAAAAATAATGCACTTCTGCCAACAGCGGTTTGGCGCAATTGGGGTTTTAGGCAAACTTTAAAGTTGGTTTTGTACTTGGAAGTTCGGTCTTAAATCGATACATTTGGCTAACCAAAT
>JAYVBR010000063.1:0-4408 GCA_043750395.1 Bacteroidota bacterium
TTCGTTAGTTAAACTCAAACGTCTAATTGCAGCAAATCGAACTCTAAAAAATTCGTCTAGATTATTAGAAAAAATACCTAAAAATCGCAATCTGTCTAGTAAAGGAACATTGTCATCGGCGGCTTCTTGCAAAACTCTTGCATTGAAATTCAGCCAACTTTTTTCTCTATCAATATATCTTTTTTCGGGTAAATCAATCATCGTAACTCGCTTGGAAATATGGTTTTTATAGTTTTGCCTTTTTGGATATTTTCCCAATTATTAGTTTCAAAATCGATTGAAACCAATCCAGATGTTGGAACATTGTCGATGTAAATATCGCCAAAATTATTAACAAATTCCGAAATTGCATCATTATGCCCAAAAATTAATAAATTGGTAACATTATTGTTGGTCGATTTTATAATTTTTTCGAATTCACTTCCGCCAAATGTATATAAATCGTCGTTAAAATTTATTTCATCATCAAAAGCTAAAAATATTTTGGCAAAAATCCTTGCTGTTGTTGCAGCTCGAATTGCTGTACTTGAAATCATCAAAAAATCATCTGGTAAATTGGGTAAATATTTTGTTGCAACCAATGTCGAATCATTAATGCCACGTTCTGTCAAAGTTCTTTTTTTGTCAGATAAACCGAGTTCATAACCCGATTTTCCGTGACGAATGATGGTTAGGTTTTTCATATATTTTAACAAATTTTAATGCTTATAGATATTTCAAATCGCTTAATTTTTTATTTTTAACTTTTGCCATTCTGACGAAGGATGAATCTTATAACTTGAGCAACTAATTTGATTCCTCCTTAGTCGGAATGACAAAATAAATAATGAAATCAATCTTAAAATTTCAATAAATTAACAAAGTGCCTTTGTGGCAAAAAAATATTTCATTATATACTATTACGGGGAAAGTCTGTCTGTTTTCCAAGAATTATCTTGCGTTAATTCATATCGAATTCGGTCGTGCAAACGGTTGGGTCTGCCTTGCCAAAACTCAATTGATATTGGTTTTACAATAAATCCGCCCCAAAAATCTGGTTTTGGAATTTCTTGATTTTGGTATTCATTTTCTAAAACTTCGAGTTTTTCTTCTAAATATTGTCTGTTTGGAATAATTTGACTTTGATTAGAAACTATTGCGCCTAGTTGACTGCCAATTGGTCTAGAATTGAAATATTTGGTTGATGTTTCTTCGGATACTTTTTCGGCAATTCCCTTAATGATGACTTGTCGCTCTAGCAAATGCCAAAAAAATGATAAACAAACATTTGGTTTTTCTTGAATGGCTTTTCCTTTTTCTGAATCGTAGTTGGTGTAAAATATGAATCCTTTTTCGGAAAAGTTTTTTAATAAAACTACTCTTGATTTAGGAAAACCATCTTGACCAATAGTGGCAATTGTCATTGCGTTGACTTCTTCGGAAGTTTTTAGATCTTCGACTTCTTTGAACCAAATGTCAAATAATTCTATTGGATTTTGAGGAATATTGGTTTCTAGAAGTTCGTTTTTATCGTATGATTTTCTGTAATTGCTAAGGTCGTTCATTTACTTTTTTAATTGAAATGTAAAGTTAATGAGATTTTTAATGAATTGCAATTGTTTGTTGTTATTTGATATTTTTTTTAGTTTATTGTTTAAAAAAAATACCTAACAGGTTTTGAAAACCTGTTAGGATATAATTGTTCAAGAAAAAAATCCTAAACATTAAAAAATGCGAAAATGATTGTAGTTTAACCCCGATAGGCGCAAATAGCTTTTTGGGCTGGGGTTCAGCCTAAAAACTATTGCAAATAGCGGGAACTTTCATCATAAAAAAGCAAAATCATTCGTTCCAAATTATTCGAAACTTAAAAGGACAACTATATTTTTCCGTTTTTAATTTCTTCAACAATTTCTGGGTTTAATAATGTTGTAATATCTCCAAAATTCGAGAAATCTCCTTCGGCAATCTTTCTTAATATTCTTCTCATAATTTTTCCTGATCTAGTTTTTGGTAAACCACTCACAAACTGAATTTTATCAAGTTTTGCGATTGGTCCAATGTGGTCAGAAACGTGCTGATTGATTTCTTTGGTAAGATTTTCTTGATTACGGACTTCGCCAATTTCTTTTAAGATTACAAAACCATAAAGTGCGTTGCCCTTAATGGCGTGCGGAAAACCAACAATTGCCGATTCGGCGACTGCTGGATGTTCATTAATTGCGTCTTCAATAGGAGCAGTTCCTAGGTTGTGACCAGAAACTATAACAATATCGTCAACACGACCCGTGATTCTGTAATAGCCAACTTCGTCACGCAAAGCACCATCGCCAGTGAAATATTTACCTGGAAAAGTCGAGAAATAGGTTTCTTTGTATCGCTTGTGGTCATTCCAAATTGTTCTTGCGATTCCGGGCCAAGGAAATTTTATGCAAAGGCTTCCTTCTTTTTGGTTGCCTTCGATTTCGTTGCGTTTGTCGTCCATTAAAACTGGTTGAATTCCTGGTAATGGCAGCGTTGCATAAGTCGGTTTTGTTGGTGTTACAAATGCTATTGGCGAAATTAAAATGCCACCAGTTTCGGTTTGCCACCAAGTATCGACGACAGGACAACGCTTGTCGCCAACGTGGTTGTTGTACCAATGCCAAGCTTCTTCGTTGATGGGTTCGCCAACAGAACCAATGACTTTAAGCGATTTTAATGGATATTTTTGAACGAAATCTAGACTTTCTTTAGCCAATGATCGAATGGCGGTTGGTGCAGTGTAGAATTGTGTAACTTGATGTTTTTCAATTACTTCCCAAAAACGTGAAAAATCTGGATAAGATGGAATTCCCTCGAACATTACGGTTGTGGCGCCGTTTAAAAGTGGCCCGTATAATATGTAAGAATGTCCTGTAATCCAACCAATATCGGCAGTGCACCAAAATATATCGTTATCTTTATAGTTAAAAACATTTTTGAATGTATAAGCCGAATATACCATATAGCCAGCCGTTGTGTGCACCATTCCTTTTGGTTTTCCGGTCGAGCCAGATGTATATAAAATAAATAAGGGATCTTCGGCGTCCATAATTTCGGCTACATTGTTGTCTGATGCTTTGTCTAAAAGTGGAAGCAACCAAAAATCTCTATTTTCTTGCATTTTAACCTCAGAATTGGTGCGTTTGGCGACCAAAACTTTTTCAACTGATGGACTATTTATCAATGCGTCGTCGATTATAGATTTTAAATCGATGGTTTTTTCGCCACGGTAACCGCCATCTGATGTAATAACCATTTTGCAACTTGAATCATTGATTCGTGACGCTACTGCAGAGGCTGAAAATCCTGCAAAAACAACTGAATGTATAGCTCCGATTCTGGCGCAAGCCAAAACAGAAACTGCTAATTCGGGAATCATTGGCAAGTAAATACAAACTCGATCGCCTTTTTCGATGCCTTGTTCTCGCAAGACATTTGCCATTTTGCAAACTCGTTCGTACAATTCGTTATACGAAATGTGTTGCGCAACTTCGTTGATATCATTTGGTTCGAAAATAATGGCTGTTTTGTTTCCTTTTCTGGCTAAATGTCTGTCAATGCAGTTTTTAACGATGTTGACTTTTGCGTTTTGAAACCATTCTATTTTGGCAGTTGCCATATCGAAATCGACAACTTTATCCCATTCTTGGTACCAAACGAAGTTTTCTGAGGCTATTTTTCCCCAGAATTTTCTTGGTTCACGAATCGATTTATTGTAATGTTTGAAGTATTGTTCTAGGTTTTGGATTTTGTAGTATGACATTTTTTTTATTACTTTTTTACTTAATTTGTGGTTTCAAAGTTTATTTTATTATCCAAAATTAGAATCTCAGATTTATTTTCAGGATTATATTTTACTTGAAATTTATTTCCAGGAATAATTTTATACAAATCTACAAATGAAATAACTTGTGTTGCAGTTGCTTTCCATTTTTCTCCTTTTGAGTTTAAAACTTCAAAAAAAAGATTTAATTCTGGTTTGTCATTAAAAGTATTTCCAGTTTCTTCAACTTTTAATAGTGTTCCAGTGGCTAGAATTCCTTTTTCTAAAAGTTTATTTTCTTTTTGATAAGGAACATAAAGAAAAGTATATATGACGTAAATTGGAATTAAAAGAAATATAAGATGCCAATTATCTAATAATTTACTTGGTTTTGAATTTTGAATTTCTTTTTGTTCACTTTTAGAATGAGTTGCACTTAACTCAATTATTTCTGGTTTTGAATAAGATATTTTCATTTTTTTTAATAAATTTGATTTTTTAATTTTTTAAATACAATTCCTTAATATACTTTACTGGCGCACTCCCATAACTCAAGAATTTCTCGTGAAATTGTTTTAAATCAAATTTCTTATCTTCTTTTTTTAATGCTTCTCTAAAATCATAAATTTCGGTGAAGCCTGT
>JAYVBR010000064.1:0-4408 GCA_043750395.1 Bacteroidota bacterium
CACCAGTAATTAAAACTACCATACTTTTCTTGCATTTTCAAGATTTGGTTGTGCTAAATCTTTTTCGGAAATCAATAAATCATTTGTTGGAAATTGCCAATCGATGTTTATAGTTTCGTCATTATATTTTAATCCTCCTTCGGATTCTTTGTTATAAAAATTATCGCATTTGTAGAAAAAAGTTGCTGTTTCTGACAATACCAAAAAACCATGAGCAAAACCTCTTGGTACAAAAAATTGTGTTTGGTTTTCGCCTGATAATTTAACAGCTTCATATTGTCCAAAGGTTTCTGAATCTGGGCGAA
Organism: Bacteroidota bacterium; assembly: GCA_043750395.1. Classification (GTDB taxonomy): domain Bacteria; phylum Bacteroidota; class Bacteroidia; order Flavobacteriales; family Flavobacteriaceae; genus Flavobacterium. Next base: position 306 of record JAYVBR010000064.1, read on the forward strand.
TATCAACTGCAACATCAAGCACTTCACCTTGCAAAACCCTAACTAATTTGGCTTGAGCATGTTCGCCACATTGATAATGCAAACCTCGCAAAACGCCTTTGGTTGAAAACGATTGGTTGTCTTGAACAAAATGAACTTCTTGGGCTATTCCGTTTTGAAATGTTTTTTCGTTAAAACTTTCCATAAAATAACCACGATCATCATGAATGATTTTGGGCTCAATTATGAAGCAGCCGTTTAGTTTTGTTGGTATAAAATTCATTTTCTAAGTCTGTTAAGAGAATTAATTGCTACTCAATATTTCAAGTAATTCGTCAGTTTTTAGAATATTAAAATAATCTTTCATTCTTAATCCATTTACTAATTGTAAATCACCACTCCATAATTTACATTCTAAAAACTCAGCCATTGCTATAAAGACTGTGTCTTTCTCATCGATATCTTTGGTTAATTCAAATGCTTTATTAAAAATATTTACGGAAATACATTCTTCATTAATAAAGTTTATTCTTTTGATTATTTGATACATAACTTCTAAAAGCTCTGTTTCATTTAATTTAGAAACTTTAAGCATTTTATTTTTATATTTGAATAATTCAATATAAGAAAAATAACAACCAAAAATATTAAGTCCGAATTTTGGATTTAATATAATTTCTGAGATTTTTCCTTCAGGTTTTATAATTGCACTAAAAAGCAAATTTGTATCTATTAAAATTTTCATTTAATAAATTTACTTTTATTTAAATTCCACCAATTTTCTTGTACTTTTTCTGCTAAATCGATTATATCTTTTTCTTTAGCTTTGCTTTTAGAAACTATACTTTTCACTGTTATATAGTCCAAAAAATCTTGCAAATAAGTAAAACTTATAGAATTTGGGATGGTTATTATCGTGTCATTATTTTTAGTTTCTATTAACATCTTTTATTTTTTTAACAAATATACAAACAAAAATTATAACTTTTACTCATTTGCAACTTCAAGCAATTGGGTTCCGTAACCACTTTTTAATAACGGTTCTGCCAATGATTTTAATTGTGCCTTATCGATAAATCCCATTCTAAAAGCCGCTTCTTCGATTGACCCAATTTTTAATCCTTGTCGTTCTTCTATAACTTGAACAAATTGTGATGCTTGCATTAACGAATTGAAAGTTCCTGTATCAAACCAAGCTGTTCCTCTGTCTAGAATGCTCACTTTTAGTTTTCCGCGTCGCAAATATTCTTTATTGACATCGGTAATTTCGATTTCGCCACGATGACTTGGTTTAATGTTTGCTGCAATATCTACAACATCATTGTCATAAAAATAAATTCCTGGAACGGCAAAATTCGATTTTGGAACAGCTGGTTTTTCTTCAATAGATAAAACTTTTCCTTGTTTGTCAAAATCTACTACACCATATCGTTCTGGGTCATGAACATGATAAGCATAAATTATTCCTCCATCTGGATCATTATTAGCTTGAAGTAAATCGGCAAGACCTGTTCCATAAAAAATATTGTCTCCAAGAACCAAGGCGACTTTATCGTTTCCGATAAACTCTTTACCTATAATAAATGCTTCCGCCAATCCGTTTGGGTGTTCTTGAACTTCATATTCGAATCGGCAACCATATTTTTTTCCATCGCCTAGCAAAGTTCTAAAAAGCGGCAAATCATGTGGTGTTGAAATGATTAAAATTTCACGAATTCCAGACCAAATTAATGTCGATAACGGATAATAAATCATCGGTTTGTCGTAAATTGGCATTAATTGTTTGCTAACTGCTATTGTCAAAGGGTGCAATCTGGTTCCTGAACCGCCTGCTAGAATTATTCCTTTCATTTTAATTATTTTAAAAGTTTAGCTGCTTGTTTTCTGTAAAATGCAACAAAAAATTTGTAACATACAAAAACAAATATAAAAAATATTGGCAAAACCAACATCAATTTATTTCCTAGACCTTTGGTGTTTTTTACATTAATTATTCTGCTGTTTTCTTTAACAATTTTATCTAAAGAAACTAGCTGATTTCTTTGATAACCATTTTCATTTATTAAGATATTTTTGGTGTTTATAATGTCATTTAATTGTGTGTTTTCGTTGTAATAAACTAACTTTTCACTTTTTTGGTTATTGGCACTATTCGATGAAAACTGGTTTAAAACTCCATCTATTTGATTAATTATAACTTCATTTTGTTTCATCTTGATGTTAATATTATCAACATAGGTTTTTTGGTATTTCTCGTAAAAATCAGATTTATTCAAGTAAGCTAAAACTGGGTCTATCGTAGATTTATCTGACGCCAATCCTCTTGTAACAATATGAATATTGTGATGAGAATAATTTTTACTTGTTAACTCGTCTTTAATTACCTTTTTAATATCTCCATCTTCTGAAAGTAATTTTACTAACTCAAAATTTTGTGAATTCTGAGCGTTATTTGCACTTTCGCTAGCCCTATTGTTTACAAAATTATAAATATCAATAATTGGTTCTATTTCAATTAATGCTATTTTTTTTGGATTAATTCCAAAAGATTTCAAGAAAGTTGAATCATTTTGACCAATTTTAGCATTTAATAATGCAACTTTATCATACACATAATCTGTACTTCCAAAATTAGGAGAAACAATAATCGCCGATTCATATTTATTATTAGAATCATCAGATAGATATCCTAAAACTGCTCCAACTACAAATAACAATCCTAAAATTATTATGTTTTTCTTAACATATAATATACAATTAAATATAAAACCTAAAAAGCTTTCAAAAAGTCCAGCTATCTTCTTAGTTAATAATGATAAATCAATTTCTTGATCTTGATTGTTTTGTGTGTTTGCACTCATTTTTTTAGCTGTTGATATTGAAAATTTGTTCTAATATTTTTATTGTAATCAAGTAAGTTGGCTTTACACCAGTTGTTCCTAATCCGCCCGATGCCAGCGTGCTTCCGGTTTCTAAAGGATTATCAGAAGCGTAATAAGCGTAACGTACTTTCACGTTTGGATTGATGCTTTTTCGTATTCTCGATGCCGATTGAATGGCTTTTTGATAATAACTCCCTTCCATTTCTAGACCAATTGCTTTCCAAGTCGATTCGTGGAAAAATTTCAATAAATCACGGTTTTGCAATGATGTTCCAAAAACGGTAACCATTGTTCCTGCAATTACTGGAATGTCGTTTCCTTCGAACATTTCGGCGGTTAATTCGTTTTGAAAAGTATAATTATCAGCGGTTCCTTCGTTAATGTGCGCACTTGGAATCATAATGTCGCCTTTTCCACCTTCCAGAATTCCAGCTTTTCCCATTATCGAAACTGATTCTACGTTTATCAAAACCTCTTTTTTGTAAGGTTTTAATAATTCGTCGATAGTCTCGTAGGCTTGCTCTCCAAAAGCATAATCCATAACGATTAGAACTGGTGGTTTGTCACCAACTTTCGCTTTCGCAAATGATGTTTTGCTCCAATCAATCTTGGCTGTATCAAAAATCTGAACATCAATATTGGTTCCCGAACTGTCTGGCAAAGAAAACATTCCGTTTTTTAAGGCAACTTCGGTAACTTTGTCACGAACGTCGTGCGCGCCAGATTTGCTTAATTCTTCATAAATAAAGAAATCTGACTTGTCTTTGAACTTAGTTTTCAAAACATTGGTCGCGAAAATCGAATTCATAACCGAGTGCATATTTGCCGAAATAACGTGAATTGGTCTATTAAAAAGATTGTTTTCTTCTAACACTTTTTTAATATTATTTGCCCAAATTTCTCCGTGAATATGATGCCCCAATCGTTCTCTAAGAATAGGAGAAAACGTAATTGTTCGTTTGTTATTATCCAAAACTTCTTCGAGCGCTAATTTTCCTAACCAATAAATAATGTGTAAAAATCGATCAGGTTGATTGCTGTTTCCAAATGCATCATAAATATCTAAAACTTCCGAAAAAGTTCTACCTAAAATATTGGCAGTGTGCGAAATGGCTTTTTCTTTTTCTACTAATGTTAACTTTTTAGTCAATAATGCAAATTGCTCGAGTTTTTCCCAATCGCGCGAAACTTTTCCTTCGTCGTCAATTAAAACTCGGTTTTTTATTTTGTGCGATTCGATAA
>JAYVBR010000065.1:0-4400 GCA_043750395.1 Bacteroidota bacterium
CTCTGAAAATCGCTCTTGAAAAAATTGGTTTCCACAATGTGCAAACCTACATTCAATCTGGTAATGTTTTTGTAGATTCTGACGAAGAAAACCAAGCCAAAGTTGGTTTCATTATCAAGCAAGAAATCCAGAAAACTTTCGGACATGATGTTCCTGTTGTTGTAATTGCTCAGAAAGATTTAGAATTGTGTTTTACAAATAATCCTTATTTGAAAATAAACGATGTAGATACTAAAAAATTATATGTAGCATTTATTTCGACAGAATTGAAAGCCGAAAATATAAACGATTTGAAAATCAGCAATTTTAAACCCGACGAAGCTTTTATTGATGAAAGTCGCATTTATATAAAATATGATATCGGTGCAGGAAAAACCAAATTGGATCAAAACTATATCGAGAAAAAATTGAATGTCGTGGCAACCATCAGAAACTGGAATTCGGTTAATAAAATGTTAGAAATATTTCAAGAAAGACAATAATTATATCTCAAATCCATTCTAAATTACAGAATTATCATTTATATCAAGAAAAAATATTAATTTTGCAATTAAATAGGATGATTTCTCTCCGAAAGTAGGAATTGATAAAATAAAATTTAATACTTTTTACAATGCCAGTTTTAGAAAAAATCAGTTCTCAAGAAATTATCAATTTAGAGAATAAACACGGAGCACACAATTATCATCCATTGCCAGTTGTATTGAGCAAAGGCGAAGGTGTTTTTGTTTGGGATGTCGATGGCAAGAAATATTATGATTTTTTATCAGCTTATTCTGCTGTAAATCAAGGACATTGTCACCCGAAAATTGTCAATGCAATGATTAATCAAGCACAAACATTGACTTTGACTTCTCGTGCTTTTTTTAATGATCAACTTGGTCCTTATGAGAAATTCTTAACCGAATTTTTTGCATTTGATAAAGTTTTACCAATGAACACAGGTGCCGAAGCTGTTGAAACTGCTTTGAAATTATGTAGAAAATGGGCTTATGAAAAAAGAGGAATTCTAGAAAACGATGCACAAATAATTGTTTGCGACGGCAATTTTCACGGAAGAACGACCACAATAATTTCGTTTTCGAATGATGAAAATGCTCGTAAAAATTTTGGACCATACACAGAAGGTTTTCTCAAAATTCCTTATGACGATGTTGATGCTTTAAAAAATGTTTTAAAAAACAATAAAAATATAGCAGGTTTTCTAGTAGAGCCAATACAAGGAGAAGCAGGAGTTTATACGCCAGCTGATGATTATATGATGCGTGTCAAAGAATTGTGTAACCAACATAATGTGCTTTTTATTGCAGACGAAATTCAAACGGGAATTGCCAGAACAGGTTCATTATTAGCAGTCTGTGGCGATTGCGATTGTCAAAATCATTGCGAACGCCAAGCGACTTATGCAACTCCGGATATTCTTATTCTTGGAAAAGCTTTGTCTGGTGGTGCATACCCAGTTTCGGCAGTTTTGGCAAATGACCCTATAATGAATGTCATTAAACCTGGACAACACGGTTCTACTTTTGGTGGAAATCCGATTGCTGCAGCTGTTGCTGTTGCTGCCTTAGAAGTTGTCGATGAAGAAAATTTAGCACAAAATGCTAGAGTTTTAGGTAGATTATTTCGTTCTGAATTAGCAAAATATATTGAAACTTCTAATATTGCAACATTAGTTCGTGGTCGTGGATTATTAAATGCTGTTGTTATTAATGATACCGAAGAAAGCGAAACGGCTTGGAATATTTGTATGGCATTGCGTGATAACGGACTTTTAGCAAAACCAACTCACGGAAATATTATCCGATTTGCGCCACCATTGGTAATGAACGAAGAGCAACTTTTGGATTGTGTTTCGATAATTATCAAAACATTAAAACAATTCGAAAAATAGATACATTTCATTTTAAAAAATTAAAAATCCGATTTTAAAATCGGATTTTTTTTGTTTTTAATCGTATTAAAATGTTTTTAAACGATGTGGTTAGTCGATAAAACACGCTTTTTTATCAGGTTTTTGTAAGATTATATTTCTGAATCAATTTATTTTATGTATTTCAACGATTTTATTTGGTACTTAAACGTCTTTATTGTAATATTGTTCATGAATTAAATCAGTATAATATTAACCAGAAGTTTTTTTATCCCAAATCTACTTCATAATTTAACCTACTAATTTGAAAACATTATTTTTTAAAATTTTATTGTTATCTGCAATTTTATTTTCGTTAAATTCTTGTTCTAATAATGAAGTTTCTGAAACTGTTTCAGTTAAAGAAAATGTGGTTACAAGCTATGATTATATTGCAATAGAAACTGATTTAGCAAAATTGATAAACGAGTACAGAGCTAGCAAAGGTTTAAGTATTTTAACCTTAGATAATTATGTGTCTAAAATTTCTGAAGGTCACGATCATTATATGATTGATAAAAATGAAATCAGTCATGATTTATTTGACTATAGATATAACAATATTGTTAATGTACACGGTGCTAGAAAAGTTTCTGAAAACGTAGCATACAATTTTAATACTGCCCAAAGCACATTAAACGCTTGGATTAAAAGTCCTGAGCACAAAGCCAATTTAGAAGGCGATTTTACACATTTTGGAATTTCAATAAAAACCAACCCAAATGGAGTTAAGTTTTTTACAAATATTTTTATGAAGAAATAGTTTTTTGTTTTTAATTGTTAAAAGCCACTTTTCCCCGAGGGTGGCTTTTTTTATTGTCTTATTTAGACACAATTATAAACTCGCTTCGTCTGTTTAATTGATGGTCCTCTTCTGAACATTGAACGCCATCAGCACATTGGTTGACCAACATTGCCTCACCATAACCTCGCCCAGTCAATCTTTCAGTTTTAATTCCGTTTTTTATCAACCAAGCGATTGACGATTTTACTCTTCTATCAGACAATTTTTCGTTATATTCAAATGTTGCTCGGCTGTCTGTATGCGAACGAACATCTATTGCCATAGAAGGATTCTGTTTCATTACATCTAGAATTTTCTCTAATTCAATTGCTGCATCTTTGCGAATATTAGATTTATCTAAATCAAAATAAATCAATTTTATATTAAACGTTTTTGCTAAATCATCACCAAGTTTTATTGGTTTTAATTTTTTCTCTAGCTTTATTGGCAAATCTGTTATTCCTGATTCAGTCGAAATTGCTATTTTTTGTTCATTGGTTTCGTAATCTGGTTTTATTGCTCGAACATAATACATTTCGCCACAAATTACTTTAAAATTATATTTTCCGTTTTGGTCTGATATAATTCTGGCTATTTCTTGAAATTTAATATCCAATAATATTACTTCGGTATTTGCTAAAATTTCGCCAGTATCTTTATCAGTAACAATTCCAATTAATTCTTGAACGCAAGGTGGAATTGGTAAAACTGCAAATTTATAAATATCATCAAAACCTTTTCCGCCTTCACGATTCGAGGTGAAATAACCTGAATTATTTTTAGCATCTAATAAAAAAGCAAAATCATCATTCTTGCTATTTATTGGTTCACCAATATTTTTTGGTTCCGAAAGATTATTTTTATCATCTAATTTAGTTGCAAAAATATCCAATCCACCCAAACCTTGGTGACCATCAGTGGCAAAATATAGTTTATTTTCTTCGCTTATGTATGGAAAAGTTTCTCGCCCTTCAGTGTTAATGGTTTTACCTAAATTTATTGGTTTTCCAAAACTTCCATCACTATTAATTTCAGATTTCCAAATATCCGATTGTCCGATTGTTCCTGGCATATCCGATGCGAAATATAGTGTTCTTTCGTCTTGACTCAAAGTGCAATGTGCAGTGCTGTATTGATTGCTGTTGATTGACAATTCGGTTGCATCGCTCCAATCAGTTCCGTTTTTTACCGATTTATATAATTTTAATAAAACTGCTTTATTGCTATCTTTTCCTTTTTTTCCTTTATTGTAATTGTTTCTCGTAAAATACATTGTACTGCCATCACGAGTAAAAATAGGTGAACTTTCGTGAAACTTTGTATTCAAATTTTTTATTAATTTCTCTGGTTTGTCTAAAGTTCCATCGGCTTTAATGGTCGACTGAAATAAATTCATAAACGATTGATCGTTCCAATCGCTTTTCCGAACCAAGAAATTATCAGTTTCTCTAGCCGATGCAAAAACTAATTTGTCACCATAAAAAGCACTTCCGTAATCTAAATATTGAGAGTTTATATTTAGACTTTCGACAGTGTATTTTCCTGAATTTTTTTTAATTTCTGATAAATAATCTTTGTTTTTATCAAATAATTTTCCACGTTCATCATTACCCGATTTCTGATTGAATTTAGTTAGCATTTCATCTGCTTTTTTATAATCGCCAACCGATTTTAAACATTGCGAATAACGGTAATAATATTCTG
>JAYVBR010000066.1:0-4399 GCA_043750395.1 Bacteroidota bacterium
CTAAAATAAGAATGAATATTTTCAATTTGAAATGATATGTTTTCTAAGTTTTCCAAATTATTTTAATTCGCTTCAATTTGATCCAACTCAACTTTAAGATTTTTAATGATAAACTCTTGACGATCTGGCGTATTTTTGCCCATATAGAAAGATAATAATTGCTCAATCGACGTGTTTTTGTCCATCATTACTGGATCTAAACGAATGGTTTCGCCAATAAAATTCTTGAATTCGTCGGGAGAAATTTCTCCTAAACCCTTAAATCGAGTAATTTCTGGTTTTGGTTTTAGTTTTTCGATGGCATCTTTTCTTTCTTGTTCAGAATAACAATAAATGGTTTCTTTTTTATTTCTGACACGAAAAAGTGGCGTTTGTAGAATGTATAAATGTCCTTCTTTTATCAATTCTGGAAAAAATTGCAAGAAAAAAGTAATCAATAAAAGTCGAATGTGCATACCGTCGACATCGGCATCGGTGGCGATTACAATGTTGTTGTATCGCAAATCTTCCATTGATTCTTCGATGTCTAATGCGGCTTGCAAAAGGTTGAATTCTTCATTTTCATAAACAATTTTTTTGCTCATTCCATACGAATTCAAGGGTTTTCCTCGAAGACTAAAAACTGCTTGAGTGTTGACATCACGAGACTTAGTAATTGAACCCGAAGCCGAATCTCCTTCGGTAATAAACATTGTCGATTCTAAATAACGAACGTTTTTAGAATCGGTTAAATGAACTCGACAATCCCGCAATTTCTTGTTGTGTAAACTTGATTTTTTAGCTCGGTCTTTGGCTAATTTTCGAATTCCCGAAAGTTCTTTTCGTTCTCGTTCGGCTTGCAAAATTTTTCGTAAAAGTGCATCGGCTGTTGCTGGGTTTTTGTGCAAATAACTGTCCAATTTATTTTTCACAAAATCATTGACGAAAGTACGAACCGATGGCATTCCAGCTTCTGAACCCATATCGGTCGAACCCAATTTGGTCTTAGTTTGCGACTCGAAAACAGGTTCCATAACCTTAACAGAAATGGCAGTAACAATCGATTTTCGCACATCTGATGCTTCGAAAGGTTTGTTATAATATTCTCGTATTGTTTTTACAATCGCTTCACGATAGGCCGCCAAATGTGTTCCTCCTTGAGTTGTGTTTTGTCCGTTTACAAACGAATGATATTCTTCTGAATACTGTGTTTTGCTGTGTGTTAAGGCAATTTCGATATCTTCGCCTTTCAAATGAATTATTGGATATTCTAAATCGTCTGCATGAATGGTTTCTTCTAATAAATCGCGTAAACCGTTTTCTGAATAATATTTTTCGCCGTTGAATAGAATCGTTAAACCATTGTTTAGGTAACAATAATTTTTAAGCATTTTAATTACATATTCATATCTGAATTTGTAATTTTTAAAAATGGCTTCATCTGGAATAAAGGTTACTTTGGTTCCTTTTCGTTTGGTAGTTTCGATGATTTCTTCGTCGAGAACCAAATTTCCAGCCGAAAATTCTGCACCTTTTTGCTTGTCGTCACGAACCGATTCTACCCTGAAATAATTCGAAAGTGCGTTAACTGCTTTTGTTCCAACACCATTTAATCCAACTGATTTTTTGAAGGCCAATGAGTCATATTTTCCACCAGTATTCATTTTTGAAACTACGTCAATAACTTTTCCAAGCGGAATGCCACGACCATAATCTCGAACGGTTACAGTTTTATCTTTTATGGTTACTTCGATATTTTTTCCTGCGCCCATAACAAATTCATCGATGCAGTTGTCGAGAACTTCTTTGAGTAATATGTATATTCCATCATCGGGCGAAGAGCCGTCACCGAGTTTACCGATGTACATTCCTGGTCGCATTCTGATGTGCTCTTTCCAGTCGAGCGAGCGTATATTGTCTTCGTCGTATTTTGTGGTTTCGTCTGACATTTTAATTTTATCGATATTCTGCTAATATAATGAAATTCGAATTGGTATAAAATGTGGTTTTTTTAAAGTTATTGACAAAGTAATGAGTAGTTTTTGCTTAAAAATTACTTTTAAAATTATTGCAAAAAATTAAAATAAAAATCTTTAATATATATTTTAAAGATTTTATTAATTGCCGTTGACTTCAGTCAACGGTATAGAAATGGGTCAATTATTGGCTTTAGCCAAAATAGTAATCATTTATCAAGACCTTTGGTTAAAACCAAAGGCAATTGAATCAACAAAAAAAATTATTAAAGCAAATAAAAATTAAAAAAAATTGTTCTAAATAAATACACTAATTCTATTTTCTCGGAATAATTTTAAAAGCAATTGTGGAAATTCCATCAATAAAAAACGTTATAAATTTACCATCTTTTTTTTGATAATCAATTGCAAATTCTAGGATATTATTTTCTTCTTTTACAGATTCAATTTTTACAATATCTCCACGGTTATTTTGATATTGAAATAAATTTGATTTTGAAAGATTTTTAATTTTAAAAATTATTTTGTCATTATGAGAAGCTTCGATAATTCCAGATTTAGGTTCTAAAATTTCGCATTTTTCTTTTAAGAATTTTTCATAAACCAATGGTGATTTCAAATATAGGTTTTTGTCAAGAGTTTCTTTATTCCAAGTTCCAGAAGTCGGAAAATGATTCATAAAAAAATAATTTGATGGTAAATCAAAATAAACTGGATTGAATTTTTGATTGAATTTTTGAGTAGTATAATCATAAAAACCTGCACCCCAAGTTACATCTACCAAACGCCAAATTCCATCAATTTGAACAGCATTCCAAGCGTGATTTTCTACAATTCGCTTAATGCCAATATCTGTAAAAGCAGTTTTGCTTGCACCTTTTATGACCTCCGAATTTAAGCCAACAAGTTTTGCTAAATGTGTATAAAGTACCGAATAACCCTCGCAAACCGCCATTTTTCTTCTAAAAGATCGATATATAATTTGATCTTCGATTTTCTTGAGTTTTTCTAATTTCTCGGTTTCATTTCTGTATGAAAATGATTGTGTTTCTGGATTTAAAAAAGTTTTTACATCATATTCAACATTGTAAGCTATCCAACAAAAAACCGCTCTGGCTTTTTCACTTTCAGTATTAAAATCATTTGAGATTTTTGATGCTAAAACTGATGTGTTTTCAAATGATTTTGGATAGTTTTTTACTATTCCATCTACATTTTTATAATCTTGGGAATAACATTTTAGAATGGCAAAAAACAATATTAGAATAAAAAATTGACAATTGATTTTCATTTTTTTTCTTCAAATATAGCAAATAGAATTTAATTTTGATAATGGCAAAAAATTCCGCTGTCCATTGGTGTCCAAAATGCAGCTTTTTGATTACTGGCTTTCAATGCGCCATTTGCCCAAGTATTGCAGGTTTTTACTAAACTATAACTGCCGTTTGCTTCATAAAAAGTATCGTTTTTTCCGTAAAAATTATTTGGAATATTGATGGTTTTTGAGTTTGTATCTTTTTGGAAACTATCAGTAATGTAGGTAACTAATTTAGTGTAGTTTTCTTTCGAAATTTTGATTTTCTTGCAACTTTCATCTTCTTTTAACGTTTTATAAAATGTGGTGTGCATTGCTGTTGTACTCAATCCTGTTGCAGCTTTGATGGATGTACTTGCTTTTAAATCAGCCCATTCTGGCGTGTCGAGATAAAATCCTTTGTCGCCCCAACCAATGCCAACAAAATTCATAATGGAATCTTTGGTTTTGGTATGTGCGAATTGAATGTCGGTCGTCCAATCTTTGATTTCATTTTTTATTGGCATTACAATATCGGTGTGAACACCATTTGTGCTGATGTAAATGTCAATTTCTTGATTTTGAACCACATCAGAATTGACTTCGATTTTTGAAAATCCGAAAGATAAAAGTGCGTAACCAACAACGAAAATTACGATTCCGAATATCGATTTTAGAATGATTCTGAAGGCTTTTTTTAGGTTTTTCATTTTGATATTTTTGTAAATTGTTGTTCGAAGCCAAAGTTTTTTAGATTCAAAATTTTACCAAATTCTCGTCGTGTTGGCTCAACTAAAAAAGTTGCCGAATCGACTTCTTTGGATTTTATTGTTGTCAATGAATCTAAACGTATTCTATCTTTTTCGGAATAAATTTCTCTGATTTTGAGAACTTTATCATCTAAAGTTAAAATTTTAGAAGTCCAATAAAACGATTCTTTTTGACTAATTATTAAATGTCCATTGATTCGTTTTGCTTTTTGCGATTTTGATAAAACAAATAGAGTATCTACATTTTTTGAAGATAACTCAATAGAATCGCCAACTATTTTTGAATCGTAAATTTGTTTAGTATCTTTTAAAATATATTTTCCGTTTTGAAAAGAAAATTCGGTTTTTAAAGAGTCTAACATTAATTTATTAACTTTAAA
>JAYVBR010000067.1:0-4381 GCA_043750395.1 Bacteroidota bacterium
CAAAAACATATTTTTTCCCAAAAAAGTTTAGCCACAAAGTCAAGACGAAGTGCAATATTTTGTCATTTTAACCTAAACCATATTATTTAACTTGTAAAATCTTTGTGACTTTGCGCCTTTGTGGTAAATAATTATACTTACAGTAATTTTTACAATATAAATTTTTAGTAAAAAACCCTTTTACTAATTCTGAGAATCAAACGCCAATGCATACATTTTTATATTTTTTATCATCGAAACCAAACCATTGGCTCGAGTTGCCGATAAATGTTCTTTTAGACCAATTTCGTCTATAAAATCTAGGTTAGCATTTAATATTTCTTGTGGACTTTGATTAGAAAAAGTTCTTATCAAGATAGCAATTATTCCTTTGGTTAGAATGGCATCGCTATCGGCTGTAAAAACAATTTTGTCATTGATTTGATCGCCTTTTAACCAAACTTTCGATTGGCAACCTTTGATTATGTTGTCGTCTGTTTTGAATTCTTCTTTGATTAATGGCAACGATTTTCCTAGATCAATCATAAATTGATAGCGTTCTTCCCAATCGTCAAACATCGAAAACTCTTCAATAATTTCGGCTTGTATTTCTTTAATTGTCATTATTCTTTTTTGGCTAATGATGTTATTTTATCGACAAATTTCTTGATTTTTATGTTTGGATAACCATTGTCGAATGATTGTGTTTGGTATGTTTTTCCGTTTTGTATAATTTTTAAATCTGCAATTGCAGCACCGTCATATTGACGTTTGGCAGTTGGTGGTTTCAATTTCGAAATTCCTGCAAGCTTCAATTTTTTAAATTCGGCTGTTAAAAATTTCCAATCTTTTAATTCCATTTTTATTGATGCAGGCATAACCGTATCGTTTCTATCGCTTGAAATTGCTATAGTTTGGTTTGTAATCCATATTTTTTGATAGAAACCACGGGTGTTTGCTGTGTACTCTATTTGTGCGTTTTTGATGTTGTTTTGTGCCAATAAATTGATGCTATTTCCTAGAAAGAAAGCAAGAATTAAGAATGATAATTTTTTCATTTTAAAATTTTATTTGTTTTTAAATTGTACGCCCTAGCCTTGATGAAAGGGAAAATCCTTTTTTGCCAAACATACAAGGTTTTTAAAACCTTGTAGGTTTCTGGCGAAAAAGATTTGGAATGACAGCGAGATTAGCTCCTGAAAAAACTATTTGTAAATAATTATTTAGATAATCTGCCGATTATCTTTACAAAATTGATTTTAATTATTAGATGAACAACTGTTATTCTCTACAGAATTTATTTTAATTATTAGATGAACTGCCGTTCATCTCTACAAAATTTCACGATAACATCATTTTTGCTTTTTTGACAGCCGCCACAAATATATCAATTTCTTCTTTGGTATTATAAAATGCGAAACTGGCGCGAACTGTTCCTGGAATTTCGAAAAAATCCATAATCGGCTGTGCGCAATGGTGACCAGTTCGAACTGCGATTCCCATTTTGTCCAAAATTGAACCAACATCATAAGGATGAATTCCGTCGATGTTGAACGATATTACCGAGGTTTTTTCTTTGGCGGTTCCAACAATATTTAATCCTTTAATTTCTAACAATTTCTCAGTTCCGTATTGCAAAAGTTCGTTTTCGTGATTGGCAATATTTTCAAAACCGATTGAATTCATATAATCTACGGCAACTCCAAAAACAATTCCATCGGCAATATTTGGCGTTCCTGCTTCGAATTTATGAGGTAATCCTGCGTATGTCGTTTTGGCAAATGTTACTTCTTTTATCATTTCGCCACCACCCATATATGGCGAGAGTTTGTTGAGCCAATCTTCTTTTCCGTACAAAATTCCAACCCCTGTTGGACCACAAATTTTGTGTCCAGAAAATACATAAAAATCGCAATCTAAATCTTGAACATCGGGTTTTAAATGTGGAACAGCTTGTGCGCCATCGATTAAAACTGCTGTGCCAAATTGATGCGCCTTCTCGATAATCTGTTTTATTGGATTTAATGTTCCAAGCGCATTCGAAATGTGATTTACGGCTACGATTTTAGTTTTTTCTGATAATAATTTATCGAATTCTTCGAGAATTAATTCGCCATTTTGGTTCATCGGAATGACTTTCAAGATTGCGCCCGTTCGTTCGCACAGCATTTGCCAAGGCACAATATTGCTGTGATGTTCCATTGCTGAAATTAGAACCTCATCGTCTTTTTGCAACAAAGTCGTAAATCCGTTCGCAACAATATTGATAGAATGTGTTGTTCCTGATGTAAATATTACTTCGTGAGCGAATTTAGCGTTAATATGATTCTGCAATTTGGCGCGCGAAACTTCATAAGCATCGGTTGCTAATTGGCTCAAAGTGTGCACACCACGATGAATATTGGCATTTATTTCTTGATAATATTTCGAAATTGCGTCGATAACAACTTGTGGTTTTTGCGATGTTGCTCCGTTATCGAAATAAACCAATGGTTTTCCGTTAACTTTTTGGGTCAAAATCGGGAAATCGGCTCTTATTTTATTGATGTCTAACATAGTTATTTAGAAAAAATCTAAGTACAAAAGTAGTTAAAAACATTTAAATTAATTTGAAACATTCGTTAATAAAAATTTAAACATTTATTTTAAACATATAAGTCATATAAGTTTATTTTACTCATTTTTGAATAACAATAAACTTATATGACTTATATGTTTCAATCAAAAAATAGCCTTAATTTTTTTAGTTAACGTATATTTTTTAAAATTTCATTAAATTGCATCAAAATTATTACCAATGAAAAAGTTTTTTAAATATTTAGGTTTAGCGATTTTGGTTTATTTGATTTATTTTGGATTTACAACCTATCCGAAACTCGATTTAATTTCTGGATTTTCGGCTAAAAGTATTGCTTCGGGTCATTTTCTTGATAATCGTTCGGTTGACTTAATTGAAAAAACCGACAATGATATTGATTTAATCGATTTGGCTAAAAACAAAGTTAATGATATTGATAAATTTGCAAGCGCATCGGTTTATGGAATTAAAGAACGAAAAGCAATTTATCGTGAAGGTTTGGGAGCGACTTTAATTAATGATGATTTTGATGTTTCGAAGCCTTATAATGTTCCCAAAAGAACGGTTTTGAATAATAATTTACCTTTTCCTTATGGAAATTTAGAAGCAAAAGATACTATTTTTTCAAATGTTAATTATTCTAAATTGAATAATGCCGTCGCAAATGCATTTGATACAAATAATCTGAAAATAAAAAGATCTCGTTCGGTTTTGGTTATTTACAAGGACAAAATTATTGCCGAAAAATATGACAAAGGTTTTAATAAAAATTCGAGAATTTTGGGTTGGTCAATGACTAAAAGTTTAACTGCAACCTATTTTGGGATTCTTCAAAAACAAGGAAAAATCGACATTAACAAACCAGCACCCATTAAAGAATGGCAGAAAGATTCACGTAAAAACATAACAATAAATAATTTATTGCAAATGAATTCGGGTTTGGAATGGGAAGAAAAATACGATAAAATATCCGATGCAACCAAAATGCTCTTTCAAGCCGAAGATGTTACAAAATGCCAAATCGAAAAGCAATTTGTTGGAAAACCAAACCAAACTTGGAATTACTCGTCAGGAACGACTAATTTATTGTCGGGAATTATTCGCAATCAATTTAAAACCCATCAAGAATATATCGATTTTTGGTATTCGAGTTTGATCGATAAAATAGGAATGAATTCAATGATTGTCGAGCAAGATATGGCAGGAAATTTCATTGGTTCGTCTTACGGCTGGGCAACAACTCGAGATTGGTCGAAATTTGGATTATTGTATTTGCATAAAGGCAATTGGAATGGCGAGCAAATATTTGACGAAAGTTGGACGAAATATGCAGCAACGCCAACAAATGGTTCTAAAGGAGAATATGGCGCACATTTTTGGCTAAATGCAGGCAGTCGTTATCCTGATGCGCCTAAAGATATTTATTCTTGCAATGGTTTTCAGGGTCAAATGGTTTTTATAATTCCGTCTCACGATATGGTTATTGTTCGAATGGGACTAAAAGAACAAAAAGATGGTTTTGATTTTAATGGTTTGTTGCGTGATGTTTTGGCGAGTGTGAAGTAATACCATTTATAAATAAATTTAAAGTCAAGATTTTGATGTGTTAATGAAACATATAAGTCATATAAGTTGGAATACTCAATGTTTTTGTTTGGTATAAATTATAGTTTGATTTTAGAAAAAAATGAAACTATAAAGTTGGTGTTTTTGGCTTAACTCTATCATTTACAGCTTTTGTCATTCCGACGAAGTAGGAATCACATTACGTGAGCAACTTATGAGATTCCTCCTTCGTCGGAATGACAACAAACCAACAAATTT
>JAYVBR010000068.1:0-4379 GCA_043750395.1 Bacteroidota bacterium
GTAATTGATTTGCCAATTGGAAACAAAGATTTACACCAATGCGCCGATGCAGTTATGCGTTTGCGAGCTGACTATTTTTACCAAAATAAACAATACGAAAACATACATTTTAAGTTTACAAATGGGTTTAATGTTGCTTACAGCAAATGGCGAGAAGGCTATCGAATCGCAATAAAAGGCAATAAAACTTCTTGGGTAAAAACCGCAAAACCATCAGATTCTAATCAAGATTATTGGAAATATTTAGAAATGATTTTTAATTATGCAGGAACGGCTTCGTTAGAAAAAGAATTGAAACCAATTGCAATTTCAGACTTAAAAATTGGTGATGTTTTCATAAAAGGTGGATTTCCTGGACACGCAGTTATTGTCATTGATATGGCAATAAATCCGAAAAACAATCAAAAAGTATTTCTTTTGGCACAAAGTTATATGCCAGCTCAAGAATTGCAAATTCTCCTTAATCCTAGTATTAGTAGTGGCAATAAATGTTGGTATTCTGCCAATATTTCAAGTAAATTAGTAACTCCAGAATGGGATTTTGAAGTTTCACAATTGAGACGATTTTAATTTTATAACTTAAATGACTTATATGTTAAAAAAAATAAAAATAGTTAGAAATTTATTTATTGTGTTTTTTAATATTAGTTCTTTTTCACAAGAAATTCCATTGAATGTAAAAAAACTAATGATTGTTTATCCAAATCAAGTAATTGGATTTAAAGAAAATAAAATTATTTTTAGCGACAATTCAACATTAATTTATAATGATTTTAAAAAGAAAACCAATCAAGAATTAATAGAAAATCCAGACATCGAAGACCAGTTTTTTTATGATTACAATTTAGGACAAATTAACGATGCTGGAAGAATTAGAAATGAAGGTTTTTTCAAAAAAATCTATGGAAATTCTAAACAAGAAGTCGAAAAAAAATTGGTCGAAATTGTTTGGTGTCCAAAATTAGTCAACCAAAAAATAAAAATTACAACTGTTAACGGAATTGATAAAATTGTAAAAAAATTATCCGAAGATTTGGATAATCATCCAGAATATAAGACTTATTTGCAAAATATTGCAGGAACATTCAATTGGCGAAAAATTGCTGGAACCAATCGATTAAGTACGCACAGTTTTGGAATGACAATCGACATCAATACTAAATATTCCAACTATTGGCAATGGGATTGTAGATGCAAAAACGAAGAAGCAAAACTAATTTATAAAAACAAAATTCCAAAAAAACTTGTTGAAGTTTTCGAAAAGCACGGTTTTATTTGGGGCGGAAACTGGACACATTATGACACAATGCATTTTGAATATCGTCCTGAATTATTACAATAATTTACTTCTGATACTTTTTCTCTTTTAACATTTCTGAAGCAGTTTGATAATAAGAAATAGTTTCGTTTATTAAATCGGTTCTTTCTTTTTCTAATAATTTTGCATCAAACATTATCTGAAAATCAGTACCTAATTTTGGATTCGGAATACTAGTCAAACCAAATTGTTTTACTTGCTGTTTTGGCGAAATTATTGTCAGAATATTGTCTTTTATAAATCCTAAATTTTGATAAGTTGCAATCAATGCTCTAGGTTTGTAGTCTGATTTTAAAACATCTTGACCAAAGAATTTAGATTGATAATTAAAGTTCAATAGTCCAAAAGTTGTTGGCATAATATCAATTTGTGACATCAATTTATTACAAATTTCGCCTTGTTTATTTGGGTCAAAAATCATTGCTGGAATTCGGTATTTATCCATTGGCAATTCTGTTTTTCCAGAACTCGAAGCGCAATGATCGGCAAGAATTACAAAAATTGTGTTTTTGTACCAAGATTGTTTTTTGGCTTCATTAAAAAATTGCTTCAAAGCATAATCTGTATATTTCACGCCACCTTCACGCATTTTCAAACTAGCTGGAATATCAATTTTACCATCAGGATATGTAAAAGGTCTATGATTGCTTACGGTCATCCAATGATTAAAGAATGGTTTACCAGTTTTGGCTTCAACATTCATTGTTTTTATGGCTTTTTTAACCATATCTTCATCGCAAACACCCCAAATATTTTGAAAAGTAATTTCGCTCGGGGCAAATGTAGTTTTGTCAACAATATCGTAACCGTTTCCTGAGAAAAAATCACGCATATTATCAAAATAGGCATCGCCACCATACAAATATTTAACTTGATAACCCTTTGATTTAAAGATGCTTCCAGTTGTAAATTTGTTTTTGTTGTCTTTGCGTTTCACAACACTTTCGCCAGCAGTTGGTGGCACGCACATTGTTACAGATTCTAAACCTCTAACTGTCCGATTTCCAACAGCATATAAGTTAGAAAACAACAAACTTTTGGTTGCTAAACTGTCAATAAACGGTGTGATATTTTGCTCATTACCATATATTTTCAAGAAATCTGCACTATAACTTTCGATGGTTATCAAAACTACATTTTTGCGAGTTTCTGGCAATTCTGATGTGATATTTCTTAAAGTAGA
Source organism: Bacteroidota bacterium (assembly GCA_043750395.1). Lineage (GTDB taxonomy): Bacteria > Bacteroidota > Bacteroidia > Flavobacteriales > Flavobacteriaceae > Flavobacterium. The sequence goes on from JAYVBR010000068.1 coordinate 2,502, forward strand.
ATTTAATGAAATTTCAGGAATTTGATTTTTCAATATTGCAAATGCTTCTTTACTTGGTAATGTTTTATAAAATTTGAAATAATCCAATTCTGAATTGGTAAAAGCCAAATAAAATTTATACAAACCATTGGCTTGTATTTCATTAGTAAAAATATTTTGTGAATTTTCTTTACTCGATAAAAACGGAATGACCAACAATGATAAACCAAAAACGGCAAAATAAAATACAGATAACTTTATTTTTTCGACGAATGTTGGAATTTCAATTATATAATTTTTAGAATATTTTACAATAAAAAAAGTAATAATTCCAGCTATCAAAAACAAACTTCCAAAAATAGGAACAACTGGATAAGATTGCATGATGTTTCCTATCACTTCGTTAGTATAAACCAAGTAATCGACTGCAATAAAGTTGTATTTTACACCAAATTCATTCCAAAATAAATATTCGCTAATAGCGTTTTGTAAAATACAAACTACAAACAAAAACATTACAAAACTAAATAACCAAAACCTTAATTTACTTCGATACTTTGGTAAAAAAAGTAATAATCCAAACAAAATAGTTTTCAAACCAACAAAAGCTATTCCGATTTCAGGAGCCGATCCACCATATTCGTTAAGAATCGATTTTCCTGAATAAACATAAATAAACAAAACTACAAAAAATCCAAAAATAATATAACCATAAGGTTTTGAATACTTTGAATCAGAAATAAATATCAAATACAACCATAAAAAACCGCTCATAACAGTAAAAACAAAAACATCTGATAATAACCCAAATGAGAAAATTTTCAAACAATCTAAAAACTCAAAACTAGATTGTGTAATTGGATGAAAAATCAAAACAGTTCGAGTTAAAAAACTTATTATAAAATAAAATATTGCAAGATTATATATAGGAGAAAATTTTTTTAAAAATGACATAAAATTTAGTTTTCACAAAAGTAATAAAAGCATTTTAAAGTTTTCGATAGATTAAATGAATATATTTGACAAAATTAAAATTATGAACGATGCACATTTACATTTATTAATCAATCATTTTCCGATTGTTGGAACAATTTTTGGCATAGGAATTTTGATTTTCGGAATCGTACAAAAAAACAAATCAGTTCAAAATACGGCTTACGTCGTTTTTATAATTTGTATGATTTTTGGAAAAGCATCTATGTTTACTGGAGAAAAAGCAGAAAATATTGTCGAAAATTTAGGAATTTCGCACGATTTGATTCACGAACACGAAGAACAAGCCGAAACATATATGAAAATGGCTTATGCATTGGGCGTAATTTCTATTATTTCGCTCTTGGCAAATATCAGAAACCATCCAAAATCTAAATTATTTTCGTTTTTAACTTTAACTTTAGCGGCAGTAACGATTTTCTTGTCTAAGTCTGTTGGAACTTCTGGCGGAGAAATTCGTCATACGGAAATCAATCAAAATATAGAAATTCAGTCTAGAAAACCGATTTAATTTAATTTTTTAAAAATTATTTTACTTAAACAATATATAATTTTTAAATTTTATTAGTTTTCTAAATAAATTTCATTCTATATTTGCAATTCGAAAAAAACAAAATGTTTAATAACAAATTACATCACCACCATTTTCATATTTGCTATCAAGCGATGTGTTAATGGTATGATTATAAATCATATTCTAAAAACCCGTTTGAAAACTTCAAACTGGTTTTTTTATTAAATCAATTTTGAAGTTTCCACACAAAAATTAAAACTAAAAAATGAATACTTTAAAAATTGCAGTACAAAAATCGGGTCGATTAAACGAAGATAGCCTAAAAATCCTAAAAGATTGCGGTATTTCTATCAACAACGGAAACGACCAACTCAAAGCCGAAGCCACCAATT
>JAYVBR010000069.1:0-4367 GCA_043750395.1 Bacteroidota bacterium
CATTGCTAATCAACAGAACGTAAACTAAGAAAAAAATGTCAAACAAAGTAGAAGTAAAAGAATTACTAGAAGCAGGTGTACATTTCGGACACATGACTAGAAAATGGGATCCAAACATGGCTCCTTACATATATATGGAACGTAATGGTATTCACATTATCAATCTATATAAAACTGCAGCAAAAATCGAAGAAGCTAACGAAGCTATGAAAAAGATTGCTGCATCAGGTAGAAAAATATTATTTGTTGCTACCAAAAAACAGGCAAAAGACATCGTTGCAGAAAAAGCTGCAGCTTGTAATATGCCATACATTACAGAAAGATGGCCAGGTGGAATGTTGACTAACTTCGTTACGATTCGTAAAGCAGTAAAAAAAATGTCAACAATCGATAAAATGAAAAAAGATGGAACTTTTATGACTTTGTCTAAAAAAGAACGTCTTCAAGTAGATCGTCTTCGTGCAAAATTAGAAAAAAACTTAGGTTCAATCGCAGATATGTCTAGACTTCCTGCAGCATTGTTCGTAGTTGATATTAAAGCAGAGCATATCGCAATAAAAGAAGCTCAAAAATTGAATATTCCAGTTTTTGCTATGGTAGATACCAATTCTGATCCACGTGAAGTTGATTATGTAATTCCTGCTAATGATGATGCGTCTAAATCTATCGATAAGATTTTATCTTTGGTTACAGCAGCAGTTGTTGACGGATTGGCAAACAGAACTTCTGAAGGATCTGATGATTCTCAAGAAGGTGCAGAAGTTGCTCCAGCAAAAGAAGCTAAAACTGAAGTTGCAACTCCAACAATAGTTGAAGAAGTTGCGGTAGTTGAAGAAGTTGTTGCAGCTCCAGTTGTAGAAGAAGTAACTCCAGAAGTTGAAGCTAAAACAGAAGAATAAAAAAGCCCATCCCTAACCCTTCCCAAAGGAAAGGGGACGAAAAATAAAAATAATTTAATAATTTACCCACCAATTACGGCTCCCTTCCCTTTGGGAAGGGCTGGGGTGGGGCTTATATACAAATATTATGGCAACAATTACTGCTGCGGACGTAAATAAATTAAGAACAATGACAGGTGCAGGAATGATGGACTGCAAAAAAGCACTTGTTGAATCTGATGGAGATTTTGATTTAGCAATCGAAAACCTTCGTAAAAAAGGACAAAAAGTAGCCGCAAATCGTTCAGACAGAGAATCTACTGAAGGTGCTGCAATTGCTGTTGTTAATGCTGAAAAAACTGCTGGTGTAGTAATTACTTTAAATTGCGAAACTGACTTTGTTGGAATGAACGAAAGCTTTGTAAAAATGGCTACTGAAATGGCTCAATCTGCATTGAATTTTAAAACTAAGGAAGAATTTTTAGCTTCAGATTTTAACGGAATTACTGTTGCCGATAAATTAATCGAACAAACAGGAGTTATCGGCGAAAAATTAGAAATCAGAACTTTCGAAAGATTAGAAGGTACATTTGTAGGATCGTACATTCACTCTGGAAACAAAATCGCTACTTTAACTGCTCTTTCTGCTGTTGTAGATGGTGCTGACGAAGCTGCAAGAAATATTTCTATGCAGGCAGCAGCAATGAACCCAATCGCTTTAGACGAAGCTGGTGTTGATGCTGAAGTTATTGCAAAAGAAATCGAAATTGCTAAAGATTTATTGCGTCAAGAAGGAAAAGCAGAAGCTATGATTGACAATATCGCCAAAGGAAAATTAGGTCGTTTCTTTAAAGACAACACTTTAGTAAACCAAGATTACATCAAAGACAGTTCTATGAGCGTTGCAGCTTATGCAAAATCTGTTGGTGTGACGGTAACTGGTTTCAAAAGAGCTGCTTTAGGCTAATCATTTTAAATATTTGATATTAAATTTTAAATATCAATAAATATATAAAATCTCATTTCTTCTGTATATTCAGAATTGAAATGGGATTTTTTTATCGATTTAATCGCATCTTTGTTGGAACGTTTTTTATCCATTTATGTCAAATAAAACTATTAACTCCAACTTTATTAAACACGAAGCCAAAAGATTGGGTTTTATGTCTTGTGGCATAAGCAAAGCAGGGTTTTTAGAACAAGAAGCACCAAGACTTGAACATTGGCTCAACACCAATCAAAACGGTCAAATGTTGTATATGGAAAATAATTTTGACAAACGACTTGATCCAACTAAATTAGTCGAGGATTCTAAATCGGTAATTTCATTGTTATTGAATTATTATCCTGAAAGCCAACAAATCGACAATACTTTCAAAATCTCTAAATATGCTTATGGTAAAGATTATCATTTTGTAATCAAAGACAAACTCAAAGAATTATTACATTCAATTCAGGATAATATCGGTCATGTTTCAGGTAGAGCTTTTGTCGATTCGGCGCCAGTATTAGATAAAGCTTGGGCAGCAAAATCTGGATTAGGTTGGATTGGTAAAAACAGCAATTTAATCACAAAACAAGTTGGTTCATTTTATTTTATAGCAGAATTAATAATCGACCTTGAACTGGAATATGATAACCCAACTACCGACCATTGTGGAACTTGTACTGCCTGCATTGATGCTTGTCCTACACAAGCAATCGAAACACCATATATTGTTAACGGAAGTAAGTGTATTTCGTATTTCACAATCGAATTAAAGGAAAATATTCCTCAAGAAATGAAAGGTAAATTCGATGATTGGGCTTTTGGTTGCGACATTTGCCAAGATGTTTGCCCTTGGAATAAATTTTCGAAACCTCATTCAGAACCATTATTTGCTGTTAAGCCAGAATTACTAGCAATGTCAAAAAAAGATTGGAACGAAATTACTGAAGAAGTTTTTAATATAGTTTTTAAAAATTCGCCTTTAAAACGAGCTAAGTTTAATGGCTTAAAAAGAAATCTAGATTTTATAACAAAAGAAATTGATTAAATTTTTTTGTTACAAATTTTGAATGTTTTTTTATAATATTAGTCAATTCTAAAAATAAATTTTTGTTAAATGGATAAATAATAATTTATAAAGCCATGTTTTATTTATTAACATAATATTTGTAATTAGATTATGTCATTTTGAATACAAAATATTGTTTTTTATATAGCATAAATGATAATTTTTAGATCGTTATTGTTATATTACTTTATTTATTAACGCAATATTTAAAATCAATCTCTTGCTATTAATTTATAATGTCTAATAAACGAAAGTGATTTATACAAATAAAAATATATTAATAAAAAAAATAAATCCTTTTAAAAATACAATAAAAGCCTATTTAATCGATTAAATTGACTCTTAATCGTTAATTAAAAAAAAAAACCTCTACAAGTTTTTTTATTGCTTTTTTTTAATAATATTTGTAATTCCCTTTAAGTGTTTTTAAATTGATTGTATTAAAATAAAATTAAAGGAATAATTTAACTTAAACATAGATAAAATCAGTTTAAATATTCAATCGTCCATTTTATGAATAAAATAGTATCGTTCTTCAAAAACTTTATTAGTTTTGATTTCAATAGAGTTTCTTTAATTAGAGCGGATCAAAAGTTAATTAATTTTAAGGCGGCATTTGCTTTCATTTTCATTTTTCTATTTTTGGCAATATCAAGACCTTTATATTTGAATTTTATTTCTCTATTGACCGCTTTTGAAATGTGTTTTTTGACGGCCTCTATTTTTTCTATTGTAGGATGGATTTATTATACTTTATTGATGAAAAAAATAGTTGTACTAAAATGGACATTTAAAAAAGATTTGATTCATTTTTTTAACGTTACAATTATTGCTACTTGCATCTATTTGATTTATTCCTATTTTGGTTTTAATTTTTTGTATAAAAATGAATTGGAAATCCACGGTTGGAAAACAGATTATAAATTTTATGTTTGGTTGTTCTTTTGTGTATTGTTCTGCTCATCATTAATATTAACTCTTTTAAAATTTATTGATTATTCTAGATTTTTAATTTATGATTTTCCGATTGATAATAAAGGCGATATAGAAAATGAAGTAATACTTGTTGACAATAATTTTCTATCATTACTAGGAAAAAATAAAGATGAAAATATTGTTGTTGATATAAAAGATTTTATTTATTTAGAGTCTTTTGGACATTATGCAAAAGCTTATTTAAAAATAGACGAATCTGATTTTAAAACGGTCATTTTTAGAAATAGTATTAATAAAGTAATTCAAGAAATGGATCAGCACAACGAACTTTTTCAATGTCATAGATCATACATAGTAAATATTAACAAAGTTATAAGTATAGAAGGGAATTCAAAAAAAGCGTTTTTAACCGTTAAAGAGACAAATGCTTGCATACCACTTTCTAGAGAATCGTACACTGAACTTAAAAAGAAAAATTTATCATTCGAAAAAATGA
>JAYVBR010000070.1:0-10063 GCA_043750395.1 Bacteroidota bacterium
GATTGTTTCAATCGCATGTAACGCAATTCTTCGCTAGTAATTTCGTCTTTCTGGTACAATTTCCAAACCGCTTGATTAATTGGCACATAGACTTTTATAAAATCTTGACTGTCAATATTTGGAAAATCTTTCTTGAAAATTATTCCAAAAGCCATTTCAGAATTTTTGTCAAAATCCCAAAGCGTATGATCCAAATCGAAGAATATGTGCGTAATGTGATTGTAGTTTTTCACCTTTCTATTTACAATTAATATTTTTACAAAATCAAATTTAACTTTTTAACCATAAAGATATTAAGTTTCATTAAGCTTAGTTAAACTTAATATCTTATTGGTTCAATCTCTAACTTTTTGTTTAAAAAAACAAAAGTACACTAAAAAATACCATCATCGGCGAAGCTAAAGAATCCATTTTCGGTAATTATTATATGATCTAAAACCCGAATGTCAAGTTGTTTTCCTGCTAATTTTAATTCTTTTGTGATTTCAATATCGGCATCGCTAGGTTTTAATTTTCCTGACGGATGATTGTGCGTCAAAATCATCGCAACAGCATTTTGCTCGAAAGCGGTTTTGAATATTATTCTTTTATCGACAACAGTTCCAGTAATTCCACCTTTCGAAATTTGGACTTTTGCGATGACTTTATTAGAATTATTGAGATAAATAATCCAAAATTCTTCGTGTGGCAACTCGCCAATTATGGGCTGCATAATTTCGAAAACCATTTTGCTGGAACTAATTTTGACTAATTCGACTGCATCTTCTGCCCTACGTCTTCTGCCAATTTCCATTGCTGCAATTATCGATATTGCTTTTGCTTCGCCAATTCCTTTAAAGTTCGAAAGTTGTAATATTGATAATTTTCCTAAAGCATTCAAGTTATTATCCACCGATTTCAAGATTCTTTGGCACAATCCAACAGCGGTTTCATTGCGACTTCCTGAACCTATCAATATTGCCAAAAGTTCGGCATCGCTTAAAACCGATTTACCTTTAAGCATTAGTTTTTCGCGTGGTTTGTCGTCTTCAGCCCAGTTTTTTATTGATAGATTATCTTCCATATTCTTAAAGCTAGTCTGAAATTTATGATTTTTCAATTAATAAATCTCGAAATTTTGAGCTAATTGAATGCATAGAAATTCGTTTTATATTTTTTAAAACTGCTTCTTCATAAGTTTCTAAAACCCAATTAACCAATTTATCACGATATTCAAAATTGTATTCTTTATTTCGATAATAATAACTTCCAGATTCTATTGTGAAAATTTTATGTAAAAAATCGATTTTATTTTCAATAAAAAGCACTGATTTATGTTCGAAAACTACATCATAATCAGTATATTCTGATATTGAATCAATCATTTTTTTGTAATTCTTGTCTTCATTTAACATCTTGAAATAAAAATCAGGAGCATTGTTGTATGAACTGAATTTATTTTTGGTTCGACCCATTAAATTCGATTTAAATTTCTTGAAATCTGCCTCTGGCAAATGTTGTTTTATAATCAAGAAATCATCGAAATTCATATCGATTCCAACGGTGTCAATTAAAATTTTAACTAAATTAATAGGGTTGTTTTGCGTTTTATAAATGTTTTTTAATCTTGTCCAATACGGAAAATTATAATCTACATAATAATTATTCGCAATTTGTGCCAATGCCATTTTTTCGGCTTCTGCGATTTTATTTAACGAAATAAGTTTGTCAATTAACGATAAATTGTATTCGTTTTCGTAACGAACAGTTTGAAAACATTCGATTGATGATGCAAATAAACCGTTTTCAAAAAGTACTTCTAATGCAAAATAAGTTATTTGAACATCGAATCTTAATTTCTTGGAATGCAAATTATCAACGAAATTTTTAACTTTTTTGGCGAAATATTTTTTTCTGAATTCGTTTTCAGAATTTTTCTCATACAAAAGCTGAATATGGTTAAAATTAATGCTGTTTATGCTCGAAATATTCTCATTCAAAATCAATTCAAAATGCAAATCAGCAATTTTTTGATACCGAACATCATCATTATTATTAGAAATTGATTCGTTAATTTGCTTGGATATTTTCTCGATAAAACGTTGCACTTTTACGCTTGACGAATACATTCTGTTATCAAATGCTACCAATTCATCGAAAATTGAAAAAACAATATCGAGTTTTACTTTATCAGTTAAATCATTAATGCAATATTCTAAAACTGGTTTTAAGGTAATTTCGAGTAAATCAGTAATCTTTTTAAGTTCACTAGCTTCAATTTTTTTTCGGGTTTTTATGACCGATTTTATTGAACTATCGATTAAAATTTTAACTTTCTGTTTGGTATATTCTTCGGTATTTATTGAAAATTCATTGGTAAACAAAAACTCTAAATCTTTGTTTTTCTTTAATAAATCATTAATCCAAACTTTCAAAACGTTAACATCTAGATTATTAACTAAAATTTCAGTTGGCGTTTGTTTTTTGGCTCGAACTTGTTTTGGTTTGTCTTTTCGATTGCTCAAATAAACCATAAATGCAACTCTGTGAATGCACAAACCTTTAATTTCGCAATCGCAGTTGTTTTCTAAAACGTCATCGTTTTCATCGATTTCTATTGATACATCATAACTTTCGTTTTTGTCATCAGCATAAGCAAGAAATTTATTTTTAGATTCTTCGTCAACATCACGAATTGCGACTTTCAAACTCTGTTTTAGTTTGGTTGCCGATATGGTTTTCGATAATATTTTTAGATTTAATAATTCCATTTTCGGTAAAATTTTGTTTCAGGTTTCAAGTTTCAGGTTGATACAAGAACTTGAAACTTTAAACTTGAAACTTTTTTAAACAATTAAACTTTTAATTTCATCAAAATTTAAACCACCATAATTCCCGGAACTCATTAGTAATAGCGCAATCCCGTTATTTGAGACGAGATCTAGATTCAAATTAAATAAATAATCCTTAAAATCTTTCGGATTGGTATAAATTATCAAATCTTCACGATTAAATGCTTTTGCGATTTGCTCATAAGTAACTTCTTCAAGCTGCTTTATTTTAACCGCATCGGGCGAATAAAAAACCACAGCTTTGTCTGCAAATTCAAGTGCGCCTTCATATTCTTTTAAAAATTCGGAATTCAAACTGCTGTACGTGTGCAATTCTAAACAAGCCACCAAAGTTCTATCTGGGAATTGTTCTTTAACCGCTTTTGTTGTTGCTGCAACTTTACTTGGCGAATGCGCAAAATCTTTATAGGCAACTTTGTTTTTGCTTTCGGCAATTTTTTCAAGTCGTTTACTTGCACCCTTAAAGCTCGCAATAGCTTCATAAAAAGCATCTTGGTCAACGCCCATATTTTGGCAAACCCATTTTGCACCAGCTAAATTATTGAGATTATGTGCGCCAAAAACTTCGATTGGCATATCGCCTTCTGGAGTTTCTAGTAAAGTTATGCCGTTTTCGACTTTGTAATTCGGTGTCGAATAAGGCAATTTTCTAATAGGATTTGTTGCCGATTCCGATACTCGTTTCACTTCTGAATCGTTTTCATTATAAATTAAAATGCCACCATTGGTAATCATTTTTATAAAAATTTCGAATTGCTCAAAATAATTTTCATAAGTCGGAAAAACATTAATATGGTCCCAAGCAATTCCGGAAATCAATGCAATATTAGGTTGATACAAATGGAATTTTGGTCTGCGATCGATTGGCGAACTTAAATATTCGTCGCCTTCGAGCACCATAAAATCGTTTTCTTCGGTCAAATGCACCATCGTGTCAAAACCTTCGAGCTGTGCTCCTACCATATAATCAACAGCAATATTATGATAATGCATAACGTGCAAAATCATAGACGTTATGGTTGTTTTTCCGTGCGAGCCACCAATAACAACTCGGGTTTTATGTTTGGATTGTTCGTATAAAAACTCTGGATACGAATAAATTTTCAATCCTAATTCTTGTGCTTTCAACAATTCTGGATTGTCGGCTTTGGCGTGCATTCCAAGAATTATTGCTTCTAAATCGTTTGTAATTTTTTCTGGAAACCAACCTAATTCTAGTGGTAGAATTCCTTTTTTGTCTAATCTCGATTTCGATGGTTCGAATATTGCGTCATCGCTACCCGTAACTTTGTAACCTTTGTTGTTTAATGCTAATGCAAGATTGTGCATTGCCGAGCCGCCAATTGCGATAAAGTGTAGCCCCCTAGCCCCCGAAGGGGGAATTCCTGAGTTTGTACTTATATTTTGGTTAGAGTTATTATTATCCATTTAAAAATTTAATATTATATTGTCTTTTTTGATTTTGTATTATGCTAATTTATATGTTGCTAGTTCCCCCTTCGGGGGCTAGGGGGCTTTTAGTTTTTTCAATTCATTTAATTTTTGTAATGCTACTTTCGAATTTCCAATTTCATACGCTTTCAAAAGTTGTACTTCGGCTTTGTCATAATTTTCAAAATAAACTTCTATTCGACCTTTCGACAAATAACCATCGACAAGCGAAATTGCTAACAATTCATCTGAATATTTTCTAGCTTTTCGTTCGCTACCACCAGCAATTCCAGGCAATTGAATGTACAATTCGACCAATGCCCAACGTGCTTGTATGTGTTTCGGGTTGAGTTCAATAGCTTTTTCGAATGATTTTCTGACTTCTGGAAGCATTCCTAGAGCAGCGAATTTATTGGCATCTTTGGCTTTCATTCCTAAAACGCCACCATATTTAAAATGATAATTGGCTTCGGTTGGTTTTAGGGTTTTAAGCTTTTTGTAGTACGAAATGGCTTTGTCCCAATTTTTTAAACTGCCGTGAATGTCGCCCAAATATTCTAAAGTTTGAATATTATTTGGGTTTTCGGACAATAAATCGACAAATAATGGCAAAGCTTGCACAAATTTTCCAGATTTGAAATAAGCTTCGGCTTTTTCGAGGTTGGTTTGAGCTTGCATCATTATTGGAATTAATAAAAACAATAAATATTTCATTGTTCAAAAATAAGAAAATGCTTTTAATTTTGTTTGTTTTATAAAGAAAAAAACATCAAATTTGTTGTCAAATAATGACAAGTCTAAAAATACAAGTCTAATGAAGGAAACATTTGGAAGTTACATAAAAGATTTAAGAACCTCAAATAATTTGACATTAACACAGTTAGCAGCAAAATTAGATTTAGATTCTGCAAATTTGAGCAAAATAGAAAATAGCAAAAGAGATTTTGACGAAAAAAGATTGAAATTATTATCTAAAACTTTTGAAATTGATTTTGATTTTATAAAAACTAAGTATTTTGGTGAGCAAATTGCCATAAAACTTTATGAATATGAATGTTCAGAAAAAGTTCTTATCGTAGCCGAAGAAAGAATTAAATATTTAAGATCTGTAAACGTTCAACAAACAAATCTTGAATTATGATAAAAAAACCAAATTATATAGATTTATTTAGTGGATCTGGTGGTTTCTCTTTAGGATTTGATGAAATGAATTTCAACAACTTATTTTCAATCGATATAGAACCAAGTTTTTGTGAAACATATGTTGAAAATTTCCCAAATCACAACTTAATTCAGAAAGATATTTCAAAATTGAAAGATGAAGAAATAATAAATTTTACTAACAATAACGAAATTGATGTCGTTATTGGCGGTCCACCGTGTCAAGGTTTTAGTATTGCGGGAAATATAGGTAGAAGATTTATTGAAGATTCTAGAAATCAACTTTTTAGAGAGTTTGCAAGAGTTGTTTCTATTGCTAAACCTAAATATTTTGTAATGGAAAATGTAGCAAGACTTTATACTCACAATAACGGGGAAACACGAAAAGAAATAATTGCCGTGTTTGAAAAAATGGGTTATTACGTAGAATGTAAAATATTAAATTCTGCGGATTATGGAGTTGCTCAAGTTAGAAAAAGAGTTATTTTTATTGGGAATAAAAAGACAAAACAAATAATTTTTCCAGAAAAAAATACTTTAAAACTTAAAACCGTAAAAGATGAATTAGATTATTTACCCAAATTAAATTCTGGAGAGAAATCAAATATTCCAAATCATTTTGCTATGAAGCATTCAGAGCAAATGTTACATAAAATGAGTTTTGTTTCTGATGGAGGAAATAGAGATGAAATACCAGAAACTTTTCGACCAAAAAGTGGCGATGTAAGAAAGTATATTCGATATAATAGTAATTTACCATCGGTTTGTGTAACCGGAGATATGCGTAAAATTTTTCATTACAATCAAAACAGAGCATTGACTGTTAGAGAATTAGCAAAACTACAATCCTATCCAGATGATTTTATTTTTAAAGGAACTTCAATTTCTCAACAGCAACAAGTTGGGAATTCTGTTCCACCTCTTTTGGCAAAAGCAATTGCAAAATCAATCTTAAAAATGATAGAAAATGATGCACAAATTTCCTAAAGTTAATTTTATTGGCAATAAAGAAAAAATTGCAAATTGGATTTCTGATTATTTTCCTAAAGATGCAGAAAGTATTTTTGATGCTTTTTCTGGTGGTAGTTCGGTAAGTTATCAATCAAAATTAAAAGGTTTAAAAGTATTTTCAAATGATGTTTTAGAAATTAATTATCAATTATCTAGGGCTTTAATTGAAAATAATTCTGAAAGATTATCTTTTGACGACACCCAAATTATTTTTTCTGGAGAACCCAAAAAAGGTTTTATGTTTAAAAATTATTCTAATGTACTCTTTTATCCCGAAGAATGTATGGAATTGGATTTGTATAGAGAAAATATCGAAAAGTTATCATCTGATTATAAAAAGGCAATTGCTTTTTCTTTAATTAGAAGAGCAATGATTCGAAAAATGCCCTATTCACGTTTTACTATTAATTGGGAAAAAATAATGCAATTGCGTGACGAAAAATACAGTTATGAAAAATATAAGCGAAAAAGAGCCTATCATAATCAATCATTCAAAACCCATTTTTTAGAAAACTGGGACGAGTACAATCGAGCAGTTTTTGATAACAAACAAGATAATATTTCTTATAATGATGATGTTTTTAATTTATTAGAAAAAATTGAAGCCGATATAATCTATCTCGATCCACCATATACTGGAACTATGAATAATTATTTTGGTTTTTATGGAATGATAGATGAATATATTAAATCAGAAAAAAAACAACCATTCGAAAATAATTTTATTGATAAAAAAGTTGCCGTCGAATTGTTTGATAAATTATTTTCTAAATTACAAAATTATAAATATTGGATTTTGAGTTACAACAATTCATCCTATCCTACAAAAGAACAAATTATCGAATTACTTAATAAATATTCTGATAATGTTAAAGTTATAGAGAAAGAGCACGTTTATAAAATTACTGGCAAAGACAATAAAAAAACAAATACTGAATATTTGTTTATTGCCGAAAATCCGAAATTTATTTCAAAAACTATAACGATTTATGAAACAGCAGAATTATGAGGATTATTGGAGTTTAACAAATGCTTTTACAGATTATAATGGAGAAGGGTTTTTAGAAACTTTGAAAATAAGCGTTACATTCATTGATGAATTTAAGGAAGAAGATTATAGTCCAGAAAAATATTCTCGTTTACAAGAGAAAATTCAAGCAAAATTAGGAATTGAATTGATTTCTGTACGAAAAGCCATCAATCAATTAGTCAAACTGGGATTTATTAATTCATTTTTGATTTCATATAATTCTGATTCTAACGAATATTTAAATGCTAAAACAAATAGAAAAAGACAAACTTTGCTTTCAAAAATTGTTTACAAAAGTTCAAGTTTTAATCGTTCTGTAAATGACAATTCAAATTTGCATCAATTAAATTTTCTTATTGACACTTTAGTAGAAAACGGCAAATTAACTAGTGAAGAAATAATTGCTCTTATGTTAGTTGATATTGAAAATGTAGAAAAAGGATATTTAACAAAAGAAGAGTTAAATCTTTATGTTATCTCGGCAAATCAGAACAATTTCATAGAACGAAAATACAATCAAATTGGATATTTAACAAATTTATTGCGAAAGTTAGACGATATTGTATTTATTAAGAATGAATTATACTTTACAGAAGATGCAAAACAAATTTTTGGAGAAAATCTTGAAATAATAACTCGAAAAAGAAACCCATATTTACATTTAATTTATAAAAACCAACTTAAAGAAGAAAGTTTTGCACTCTTTGAATCTGAAAAATGTATGGTTGAACAACTTGCATATCCCGTTTTAATAGCAAGTCACATTAAACCATTTTTTATGTCAAACGAATTTGAATCTTACGACCCAAATAATGGTTTTTTATTAAGTAGAAACATAGATGCTCTTTTTGATTTGGGCTATATAACATTTGATAACGAAGGAACTATAATATTTTCAGATAAAGTTTCAAAAGATGTTATACAATTTATTTCAATTTATAAACTTGAAAATGTTTTCTTAAATGAAAAACGTCTTGAATATTTAGAATTTCATAGAAATGAAGTTTTCAATAAACGGTTCAAATTTGCATAGCTACAATTCAAAGTATGTATGCTCCAGAATTTGCAAGTCACACAAAAGTAATTCGGGTTAATGTTGAATAAAGAAGTTCAATTAATTATCCCCAAAAACAATTGTGTTTGTCTTCTTAGATTATTTTTACAAATTCTTTAAGAAATTTTACAGAAGATTTCGGTTTGTAGCTGTGCCATTTGCCATCCGACATAAACCAAAAAATTTTCCAAATATTTTCTGTTTTTACAAATGTAGCTTTGGCAACATTGACTTCTATTTTCTGGGATTTATCATTCCATTTAGGTCGGATTTCAAAAACTACAACGCTTTGGTTTTCAATTTTATAGTTAATATCAACTTGTTCTCTAATGTGCTCTGGTGGGCGAGAATTAACTAAATAGCCTTCCATTACTTCTATTATTTCTATTTCATTTTCGAATTTTAAAGCCATTTTTTGTAGTTTATTTTGGACTCGTAGCAATTACAAATTTCAAATTATTCTTCACTCCTATTTGCAAAATATCGACCAAATCTTGAACTTGCAAATTAAACGGAATTCTAACAATAACGGTTTGGTCTTTTGCGTCACCAATTTTAGACATTAATTGTGTTTCGAGTTCTTCAAACGAAACTGGTTGCTTGTCCAAATAGAATTTTTTATCTTCGGTTACAGACAAACTTATGAATTGTTTGTTGGTCTTGTCGTTGGTTTTTGACTTTGGTAAAGTCATTTTGATTACGTTTGGATTGGCTAATGTTGATATAATTAAAAAAAACAAAAGCAAGAAAAACATAATATCGCTCAAGGAACTTGTAGCAACTTCGGCGTGGAATCTTTTATTTCGTTTTATCATTTGGTCGTTGAATTATGTTTACAAATTCGAGTACTTGCTTTTGAATAGTTAACGAAAAAGTATCGATTTTTCCGTTGAATAGATGGTAGGCACTATAAGCGATAATCCCAACAACTAACCCAGAACCCGAACTTATCATTTTTTCGTACAAACCACCAGAAATATTTCCAATACTTATGTTTTCTGTTACCGAAATGCTATAAAAAATCTTAATAACTCCAGATATTGTTCCAATAAAACCTAGTGTTGGTGCAATTCCTGCAATTAATCCAAGAATTCCAAGTTTGTGTTCCATTTGACCGATTTCGATATTGGCTGCACGTTCCATATTCGATTCGATTTCAGAAATTGGTCTTCCTATTGTCAAAATTCCTTCACGAAGCACGTTTCCAGATGCCGAATTGGCTCTTTCGGCATTAGATCTTGCTTGATCTAGATTTCCTGAATTGAGATTATCTCGAATATCACGCATTAAATTTTTATCTATTCTTGACGATTTATGAATGTACAAATATCGTTCGATTATTATATAAAAAGTATAAAACAATAAAATTGCTATCGGAATCAAGAAAAATCCACCTTTTAAAATGAATCCTAAAACAGAAATTTCAGTATTTGGTGCTATCTTTTCAATTTGCAAACCATTTGCAGCAGCATTCGCCAAAGTATCTGCTTGAAGTTGAATGAAGTTATACATATAATATAGTAATGATTTTTTAGATTATTTGAT
>JAYVBR010000071.1:0-4352 GCA_043750395.1 Bacteroidota bacterium
GATTAGGGAAATCGTTTTATTATTATGGAATTCACAATTTCTTGAAAAAAATTGGCGAACAACAAGTTTTATTTGACGAAAGTCGCTCTAAAAAAACATTAAATAAAATTAAGAATTTTTATAAAAACAAAGGTTATTTCGATGTCGATGCCAATTATAAAATTGATACCATTTCTAGCAAAAAAATAAAAGTCAAATATAATGTTGACTTAAAAAAAGCTTATTTTTTAGATTCAATAAAAATCAAAATCCAAACCCCACAACTTGACTCGCTTTATCAAATAAATAAAGCCAACTCGTTCTTGAAAAACGAGCAATATAATTATTCAAATATCGAAAATGAAAAAAACAGAGTCACAGATATTTATAGAAACAATGGTGTATATTATTTTCAGAAAACTTTTATAATTCCCGAAATAGATACTATAAAAACCAATAAAAAAACAATATTAAATTTTTTAATAAACGACCGAGCAACCAAAAATCAAGACAGTTCGAAAATTGAACATTTTAAATTATACAAAATCAGCAAAGTCAATATTTTTACTGATAAAACTGCCAATAAAAAAAGTCAAAAAAATGTAGATAGTGTTGCTTACAATGACTTTAATTTATTTAGTTCAGGGAAACTAAAATTCAGACCAAAAGCAATAACCGATGCCGTTTTTATTACAAAAGGAAGTTTGTTTTCTGACAATAAAACCAATCTTACGAATCAATACTTGAATAATTTAAGGGTTTTTAATTACCCGTCAATTCAATATGTTGTCGATAAAAAAGACACAATTAATAATTCGTTAATTGCCAATATTTATTTGTTACAACGAAAAAAATATAATTTTAAACCCAGTTTCGATATTACCAGATCAAATATTCAGCAATTTGGTGTTGCTGCAAATTTGGTTTTTTCGATAAGAAATGTATTTCAAAGGGCCGAAATTTTAGAAATTAGTTCAAGGGCAAACCTAGGTTCGTCGCAAGGAATTGGAATCGAAAATCCAAACAATCGGTTTTTTAATATTCAAGAACTAGGATTAGATGCTAAACTAACATTTCCGAGAATTTTATTCCCATTAAATACCGATAGAATTATTCCCAAAAATATGATTCCATCAACAAATTTGAATGTTGGATTTGCCAAACAAACCAATATTGGTTTAGATAAAGAAAATTTTACGCTATCGTTTAATTATAATTGGATTCCCAAAAAAAACACAGAAATAAAGTTTGATTTATTCAATATTCAATATGTAAAAAACGTAAATACGAGTAATTATTTTAATGTCTATAGGTCATCATACGAGGTTTTGAACAGTCTAGCTCAAAATTATCCGACCAATCCTTCTTATTTTAACGAATCAAAAAACTTGATTATCGAAGCAGGAACAAACAATTTTACTTATGATGTTTTAAACCCTAACGCAAAAATATTTCCGAGTTTGAACGATTTTAGAACCATACGAAGCATCGAAGAAAGAAGAAAACGATTGACTCAAAACGATTTGATTTTTGCATCTAACTTTTTATTTACCAAAACCAATAAAAAAAATCTTGAAGACGAAAACTTTTATTCATTGAAAACCAAATTAGAATCAGCAGGAAACTTTTTGTCATTAATTGGTAAAAAAAATCAAGATGTTTTTGGTAATAATTTGCCAAACGAATTTTTTGGAGTAATTTATTCTCAATATTTAAAAACAGAATTCGAATATATTAAACATTGGAAACTTAGAGGAAAACAAGTTTTCGCATTTAGATCTTTTACCGGAATAGCTATACCTTACGGAAATTCCAAAAGTATTCCGTTTTCTAGAAGTTATTTTGCAGGCGGTCAAAATGACATAAGAGCATGGGAACCATATAGTTTAGGCCCAGGAAAAAGCGGTTCTGTAAACGATTTTAACGAAGCGAATTTTAAAATTACGTTAAATACAGAATTTAGATTTAACATATTTAACAAAACAAACGGAGCAATATTTGCTGATTTAGGAAATGTATGGAATATTTATGATAATGTTGGAGATGAAAATTCGAAATTTACGGGAATTAAATCGCTGAATGATATTGCTTTAGGTTCAGGGTTTGGAATAAGGCAAGATTTTAATTTTTTTGTTGTTAGAATAGATATTGCTTTTAAAACTTATGATCCCGCAATAACAGACAATAAAAAATGGTTTAGAAATTATAATTTTGCAAATTATAATTTTAATTTTGGTATAAATTATCCTTTCTAAAACTATAAATTATTATTTTTACAGTCTTAAACCAATAAATCAAACAAAATGACTCACAATATTAGACCAGGAGTAGCAACAGGAGACCAAGTTCAAGAAATATTTGCTTACGCAAAACAAAAAGGATTTGCGCTTCCAGCAGTTAACGTTATTGGATCAAGTACAGTAAATGCTGTAATTGAAACTGCAGCAAAATTAAATGCACCAGTGATTATTCAATTTTCTAATGGTGGAGCTCAGTTTAATGCTGGAAAAGGTTTAAAAAACACAGACGAAAAAGCAGCCATTGCAGGCGGAATAGCAGGTGCGTTGCACATTCATGCATTAGCAGAAGCCTATGGGGCAACTGTAATATTGCATACAGATCATTGCGCAAAAAAACTATTGCCTTGGATAGATGGTTTATTAGATGCTTCAGAAAAACATTTTGCAACAACAGGAAAACCATTGTATTCTTCACATATGATTGACCTTTCGGAAGAACCAATCGAAGAAAACATAGAAATTTGCAAAACCTATTTGGCCAGAATGTCCAAAATGGGAATGACACTAGAAATAGAACTCGGAATAACTGGTGGCGAAGAAGATGGTGTGGACAATTCAGATGTTGATAGTTCAAAACTATATACTCAACCAGAAGAAGTTGCTTATGCCTATGAAGAATTATTGAAAATTTCACCACGCTTTACAATTGCAGCAGCTTTTGGAAATGTTCACGGAGTTTATAAACCAGGAAATGTTAAATTGACTCCGAAAATTTTGAAAAATTCTCAAGATTATGTTCAAAATAAATTTAATACAGCATCAAATCCAGTTGATTTCGTTTTCCACGGTGGATCGGGTTCTACTTTAGAAGAAATTCGTGAAGGAATTTCTTACGGCGTTATAAAAATGAACATCGATACCGATTTACAATTTGCCTATTCAGAAGGAATTAGAGATTATATGGTTAACAATATTGATTATTTAAAAACCCAAATTGGCTCACCAGATGGTGCCGATTCTCCAAATAAAAAAAATTACGATCCAAGAAAATGGATTCGTGAAGGCGAAATGACGTTTAATAAAAGACTAGAAGAAGCTTTTGCTGATTTGAATAATGTGAATACGTTATAAGCTAGAAACTATAAACTAGAATTTAGAAGCCAGAAGAATTTTAAATCAATCAAACTTCAAACTTCTAGTTTTCAACCTAAAACTAAAAAAAATGAGTTGGTTTAAAAGAAAAGAAAAAGGAATTACGACTGCAACCGAAGATAAAATGGATATTCCGAAAGGATTGTGGTATAAATCTCCAACCGGAAAAATTATAGATTCAGACGAATTAGCGCGTAACCTTTGGGTTAGTCCAGAAGATGATTTTCATGTAAGAATTGGTTCTGCAGAATATTTTGAAATTTTATTTGATAACAATGTTTTTGTAGAATTAGACAAAAACATGACCTCTAAAGACACTTTAGGATTTGTAGATACCAAAAAATATAAAGACCGTTTGAAAGATGTAACTTTAAAAACTGGTTTAAAAGATGCAGTTCGAACAGGAGTTGGAAAGTCTAAAGGCAAAGATTTAGTTATTTGTTGTATGGATTTTGCTTTTATTGGTGGTTCGATGGGTGCAGTTGTTGGCGAGAAAATTGCTAGAGGTATCGATTTTGCTATCAAAAACGAAATGCCTTTTATAATGATTTCAAAATCAGGTGGAGCAAGAATGATGGAAGCAGCATTTTCATTGATGCAATTGGCTAAAACTTCGGCAAAACTAGCCCAATTGGCCGAAGCAAAACTACCTTATATTTCGCTTTGTACAGATCCAACAACTGGTGGCACAACCGCAAGTTACGCAATGCTTGGAGATATTAATATTGCTGAACCTGGTGCTTTAATAGGTTTTGCAGGTCCAAGAGTTGTTCGTGATACAACTGGAAAAGATTTGCCAGAAGGTTTTCAAACATCAGAATTTTTATTAGAACACGGATTTTTAGATTTTATTTCCGCAAGAAAAGATTTAAAAAATAAAATAAATCTTTATATTGATTTGATTCAAAACAATAATATTAGATAAACAAATTTAAAGACATAAAAAAAATCCCGACCTAAATTTTTAGATCGGGATTTTTA
>JAYVBR010000072.1:0-4323 GCA_043750395.1 Bacteroidota bacterium
ATATTGTACAAAATTAAATTATTCTGCCATTCAGAAGTCATTTTAAAATCTAAAATTGATTGATAATTTTTTAAACTCAAGTCTAATGCTTCAACAAATCTATCTAATTTATTTAGTATCAAAGCTTTTTTTGCTTCAGCTAGAAATTGATAATTTATTTCTCTATTTTCAATGGCTAGATCAATGTAAAACAGTGCTTTATTATTTTGGTTTAATTTAGTATATTGGTCGGATATTCTTTGAAAAAAACGACTTTTGGCTTCTGTTTTTTTTTGCGACAAATAGGGTGTTGCTTTTTTATAATGAATTAATGATTTGGCAATAGAATCTTGATAACCATAATTATCGCCAAGTAATCTATAAAAATTGACTATAATGTCATTGTTTTTATTGTTTAAAGCTAGTTTTAAATTTTGATTGAGCACTAATTTACTTTTTTGAGAATAATTTAATGCAATATAATCTTTAGCAATTTCTTCAATAGCGATAAGATAATTACCTGGGTTTTTATTTTTACTAAAAATAGTTGCAGCTTTTTGAGAAAGTTTTAAAGCCTCTTTATTTTCTGCATTAATTAATTGTAAACGAGATTGGTTTAAATAATAATAACCATATCCAATTTCATAATTATATTTTTTAGCTAAGAATAAAATTTTTTGATTGTATGTATTTAATTTGGCTCTATTGTTTTTAACATATTCTAAACATATAAAATTTAATGTCTTAATTTGAGTTATATAGTTTCTATTATAACCCAAAACAACCAATAAACTGTCTACTTGTTTTTCGTTTTGAGAAAAACCGCTAGAAAAAATGCCGAATATTAAAATATAGAATATTACGTGTTTCATAAATTGCTTTGCAAATACTTATACCATTTATAAGTTTAAAATAGCCCAATAAACTTTTTCTTTTTCGCCAATCTTACTTCAAAAAAATCTTCCGTAACAAAGGCTATTCAATATTTTTTATCATTGTCATGACAAAAAATAATTAAGTTTCTTTAGACTATTTTAAACGTATAAATGGTATTAATTAATTAAATGTACATATTTTATTTCACAATCTTTAAAATAAAAAAACCACTTCAAATAAATGAGGCGGTTTTTACAAAAAATTAATTAAATTTTTTATTTATGTTAAGAAATAATCACTTTTTAATTTTGTTAATACTACTTAGTAAAAATAATTAATATACAAATAATTAGATTATTTAAAAACGATGTAAATTCCTAAAAAACGATTTTTTGTTTGATAACAATAGGCTCAATGCCTATTTCCTGTCAGAAATAATTATTTTTCCATTCAAAATTTTATCGTCTGAAATTATTTTGTATAAATAAGTTCCTTGACTTAAATGATACTTTTCTAATGGTATTGGTTTATTGAAATTGGTAAAAATAGTATCTATTAGTTTGCCATCAATACTAAATAAATTAAATTTTATTTCGCTAGAATTTGCTGATTTTGCTGTTATGAAAGATTGACTTGATACTGGATTAGGAAAAACTAAGGGTTTATCAAGATTAAAAGTGGTGTTACTTAATGATGCGTTTCCTAATTTTATATTATCAACATATAGAGCTTGACCAAATTGATTGATGTTTCTAAATTTTATAAAAACGTTTGGATTTCCAACGTATGCCGACAAATTTATAGTTTCTGTTCTCCATTGAGATGCAGTCGGCACAAACAAGGTACTTGAATTATTGGGAGCTGTTGCCAACTGTTGACCTATTTTTTCATAGACTGATGTATAATTTATACCACAATCTGTAGACACTAAAACTTGAAGTTGGTCTGCATAAGCACTTGAGTAAAACGAATACGCTACATCAAAAGTTAGCGATGCATTGGCAGCAATGAGATTTGTTGTAGCAATGGGTGCTACCATATCGGCAAAAAGACCTGGTTCATTGATATCAAAATTATTGACCATCATACAATTTGTACTCAAACCATAGCCTCCAACTTGATTGTTGTATGACCATGGAATACCCGCTGACGAATCTTGAAACCAACCTTGTGGAGTCAATGAAGCTTCAAAATTATGGCTAATTGACGTGGGTGTAGTAGATGGTAAATTACTAACAGTTAATGTATCTGTAGAAGAAACGCCAGCAGCATTAGTTACAGTTAGTGTTACCAAATGATCTCCAAGGGTATTAAAAGTTACTTGAGGATTTCGAAGTGAAGAAGAACTTATATTTCCATCTTGAAATGTCCAAGCCCAAGTCGCATTGGTATGATTGAGCATGGAATAATCATCAAAGGAAAAAATATTGTTACAAGTTAAATCAGCAGTTAATTTATCGACCATTATTTTTGCCACTGGTCGAGTTGGAATTTCATATAATTTACTTTCCCAAATACCTTTTCCTAAACTAGCTATTCTTATTTTTCCGTCACGATAAAAGGGCTTCATTCCAATTGTACCAATTGTTGTTGGTAAATTGAGATTGTCATAAGCCCAGTTAGTCATAGCGTTATTTTTGTAATAAACTGTGGTGTTAGTAGCAATGTAGACGCCACCATTAGTGCCACCAACTGTTGTCATGGCTTGAATATTTTGATTATTTAGTTCACTAGATGGTTGACTGATCCAATCTGCTCCACCGTTAATAGATTTAAAAAGTTTGTTCCCATTTTCGCCACGAGGATAGGCCAACCAAATTATTTGATCATTTTCAGGATCTATACTAATAGTTACCAATTTTTGTGGAAACGGCAAAGCTATTATTGAATTGGTAACCCAATCGTTAGTTGTTTTTACAATATAACTACTTCCTTCTAAATTTGTTGATGGCCAAACAACAATATACATCGTATTAGTATTTTTTCTTGAAATTTCAATACCTAAAACTTGTTGAGTAGCTACATTTGAAGTATAAACTGAAGTAAAACTTGCGCCTCCATCTGTACTTTTAAAAAGTTTATTTTTATAACCTTTATACATATGATTGTGACAACTAGGATGAAATTCTAGTTCAGACGATTCTGCATACCATGCATCTTCGTTTAAAGATGGTCCGTTTGCATACACCTCGAACGGAGCGGAAAGTACTGGTCCAGTAATTGTTTGCGGCAAGATTCGACTTCCCATTGAACTAGAATAGACTCTTGATTGGCTACTAGGATTAACATAGCCTGAAGCTGGTTCGCCTCCTACTAAGTTTAAAAAATCTCCATCTGGAAAACCTTCTGCATACGCATCAACGCCATTATGAAATGTACCACCAACCAAAATATCTCTGTTCCAACCTTGTCCAAATCCCCAAAAATCTACTGCTCGAACACCGTTCATTTTAAATTCGGGTTGGGTGGCAAACATATCGTTAGATTTATAAATACCGCCATCAGTTGTCGCCCAATATTCATTGCCAAACGCTCTGTAATCTTGCTGGTCTACGTGCATTAGATTGAAACTTCCGCATACATAATTATACTTACATTGAAAGGACTGACCGCCATTGGTAGAGCGCCACATACCAATTCCGCCTACTAATATTTCGTCAGCATTGGTATTGGAAGCCATAATAGCACAATTATAGAAACCTTGATTAAAACCGAAATTAGGATCGGTAATAGGATTTGAGGATATTAAATTTGGATGAGCATCAGCGGTATAAGGCGCACCATCAAAACCCATTGTATTTACCCAGGAAACTCCACCGTCATTACTACGATAAACACCAATAAATCCGTTGTCTCCTGACTTAGAATCACCAATTAAAAAAGCGTAAACTCGGTTAGGATCTGCTGCTGAAACTGCTAGTCGTGCTCCGCCAACGGTTCTACTAGAATTTGTAGAGTTATACCATCCTGTTGATTGAGAAGTCCACGTTAAACCAGCATCTATTGAAGTTAAAAATTGATGTCTATTGGTAGTAATATCATTTCTAACGGTGTATAAAATATTTGGATTTCCTGGCTTTGCTTTAATATCAAAACAGTCACCAGATAGAACTAGATTCCATATGCCTCCATCGGTAGATACTCTAAATATACCTCCTTCTGTTGCAACTAAAACAATTTGTGGATTGGTAGGATGTATATATATTTCAGAAGGATCTTCTAAATAACCGCCAAGTGGTACTTCACTATCAAAAACTGCTACCCAATTTATACCACCATCTGTAGTTTTAAATACTTGTCTACCAGAACCTATATAAACAATATCTGGATTTGTTGGATGTACCGCTAGTGAGTGAATACCTGCATTACCAGTTACAGCATCTGGCGTGTAAGCTGTAACCAAAGTTTTAGAAACATTGATCCAGGTGTTTGCGCCATCTATGCTTTTATATACCTCTCCTGGTTCTG
>JAYVBR010000073.1:0-9975 GCA_043750395.1 Bacteroidota bacterium
TCGACCTGATTGAATAAAGTTAACGATTGCTTGAATCCCGAGTGGCAATGATAAACTTATTAATCCAGAAAAAATGGCATAAAAAATGATTTGTGAAACATCTTTTTTGTCGAGTTCAAGTAAATTATAAAATCTATTTAATGGTGTCATTATTTTGATTATTGTATAATGTAAAAATGTATATTGCGAATTAAATAATGTAATGAAACCTATCTTTTAACTAAAATTCTTTCGACCATATCTACATAAAATTCGCTTGATTGAATTTTATCGTTACAATTGGTTATTGTTTTTAAATGTTCTTTCAAGAAATTTTGATGCAAATTGCCTTCTACAATCGATGATATTAAACTTTTAGCAAATCGATATTCTGGATTTACTTCGTAAACAATTTCTACAATTCTATTGATTACGCTTTTATAGATTAAGAAAAATCCTTCTTTATTTTCAGAGTCTACCTCTTTAGTATGCAGTGTTTTAGTAAATTCTAAAATTATAATTTTATTCAAAACCGATTCGTTAATGTGCGCCGTTGTAACATCATCTTCGATTTTTTGAGTTACAACTTGAATCGCTTTTTTGAGTTTATCAGCTGGATTATCAATATTTGATGTTGCAAAAACTAATTTATATTCCATCCAAGCCCAATACCACGAACTTAAATAAATTAGTAATTTGTGTTTGTTTTCGAAATATCGATAAATGGAGCTTTCATTCGAACCAATTAATTCGCCCAATTTCTTGAATGTGAAACTATCAAAACCAATTTCGTCAATCAATAAAACACTGAATTGAATAATTTTTTTGCCTAAAGTCGATGTTTCTGGATCTTTGACATAAATTTTTGGGTTGACTTGAATTTTGATATTTGCTAATAAATTTTGCATAAATTTTAGTTTTAATCGTTAGTTGACGGAATGTAATCGGTTGGTTCTTTGTGTAAATTGAAATTATATAAAATGGCAATATTCAAAAAGTCACGACCTATTTCATCGTTTATTTTGTAATCAAATTGATGAATGTATCCAGTTTGAAAAGCTAGGTTTTTATTAAATTCGTATCCAAAACCAACCAATAATCTGTTTCTTTCGAAAAATGGTTCTTTGTTTGTAAAAAATAGTTCATTCCAAACACTTAAATACAATGTTTTCTCTTTGATTTCTTTTCTATTTATCGGAATTGTTGCTCCTAATCGGTATCTGAAACGATTTTTAAATCCGTTATTTGTGAACCGTTGCTCGGCTCGATATCGGTGTTCGAAATTTACAATTCCAGTTTTTTGTTTCATATTTATTTGTGCCCAAGTTCTGATTTCTTTATTCTGAATTGGGGTTTTTAAATTGCCTCCTTCGCTATAAGTATTATAAGATCCAAATCCAGAAGTTGCCGAAAATTGTTTATCGATTTTAAATGTTGCTCCAGTTTTTATTTCATAATAATGGAATTCATCATAGAAAGAAAGACTTCGAATTTGAGATTCAGCAAAAACATTCCATCTCGTATTAACTTTTAAATTAATATTCAAAATATTCCACGAACCTAATTTTGCTTGACCAAAAACTGAAATGTTCGCCAATATTAGCAACAGTAAAATAATTGTTTTTTTAATCATAATTTTATTAAAAGTGAATTTTAAAACCGAAATTAAAATTCAATTCTTGGTTATTTAATGGTTGAATTAGGTTATCATTCAAATCTAAATATTGCAAATGATCTAAACCTTTTAATTCTTTTGGAACATTTTTTAATTTGTTATGATTCAAATAAAGTTGCTCTAAACTTTTCATTTTATTGAAATTATTTGGCAAATTATTAATATTATCACTTTCTAGATGTAATGATTTAAGATTTGGTAATTTTTTTAAAATTTCAATGTTTTCCTCGATTTTTAGATTTTTATCGTCATTCAAAAACAATTCATTTAGGTTAGATAATTTAAAAAAATCTTTCGGAAGTTTTTCAAAATCATTACCACTCAAATCTAAAGTTTTTAGATTTTTTAGCAAACTAATTTCGTTTGGAATGGTTTTTAAATGATCGTTACTTAAATTTAGATATTCTAAATTCGAGAATTTTTGCCAATCACTTGGATTTACATTTAGATTTTGATTACTTAAATTCAATCGAAAAACTTTTTCAGGTTCTTTCAAAGCATCGTCAATGTTGGTAAACTCTTTTTGAATTTGACCATTAATTAATTGACATGAAATCAAACTTAAAACGAATAAAAATTGGTTAATTGTTTTTCATATATGTTGGTTTTGTTTATTAAAGGTCAAGTATTTTATTGCTTTCATTATTTTTTCTAAGTTTACATCAAACAGAAAATTTTTAAAAAGTAAATAATTGAAATAATTATATGCAAATATAACACTTTTATTTTCAATATTAATAGTTTTGCTATTAATAACAATTATTTAACTTTTAAAATATTTATGTATTTTTACGAAACTTATTTTAACTTAATAAATTGATTTCAAAAACTACAATAGATAAAGTTTACGAATCGGCAAGAATCGAAGAGGTTGTTGGCGATTTCGTAATGCTTAAACGCGCAGGAAGTAATTTTAAAGGTTTATCTCCGTTTTCAGATGAGCGTTCTCCGTCATTTATGGTCTCGCCAGCCAAAGGAATTTGGAAAGATTTTAGTTCTGGAAAAGGCGGAAATGCTATTGCATTTGTAATGGAACACGAAAAATTTTCGTATCCAGAAGCCATTCGATATTTGTCAAAAAAATACAATATAGAAATCGAAGAAACTGAGCAGACAGCGGAAGAAAAAGCCAATACCGATGTGCGCGAAAGTTTGTTTTTAGTTTCTGAATTTGCAAATAAATATTTTCACGACACATTATTAAACACCGAAGAAGGCAAAGCAATTGGACTTTCGTATTTTAAAGAGCGTGGTTTTACATCAGAAACCATCAAGAAATTTCAATTAGGATATTCGCCCGAAACTTGGGATGCATTTACCAAAGAAGCATTAGGAAAAGGTTACAAACAAGAATTTTTAGAAGCAGTCGGATTAACAATTCCAAAAGAAGGCGGCAATCCGTTTGATAGATTCAAAGGTCGAGTTATGTTTCCGATACTTTCTATGTCTGGACGAACATTGGGTTTTGGTGGTCGAATTTTAACTAATGATAAGAAAGCTGCCAAATATTTGAATTCGCCAGCAAGCGAATTGTATGATAAAAGTAAGGTTTTGTATGGAATTTTTCACGCCAAACAAGCTATTGCCAAACAAAATAATTGTTATTTGGTCGAAGGTTATACCGATGTGATTCAGTTTCAACAATCCGGAATAGAAAATGTTGTGTCTTCTTCAGGAACAGCTTTAACGCCAGATCAAGTTCGATTAATAAACCGATTGACCAAAAACATTACCGTACTTTTTGATGGTGATGCTGCTGGAATGAGAGCTGCAATTCGAGGAATCGATATTATTCTCGAGCAAGGAATGAACGTAAAAGTTTGCACTTTTCCTGATGGCGAAGATCCAGATAGTTTTGCTAAAAAGAATTCATTCGAGCAATTGACACAATATTTAGAATTGAATGCGCAAGATTTTATTCAATTCAAAGCTTCATTGTTAATGAATGAAACTAAAAATGATCCAATCAAGAAAGCAGAATTGATTCGTGATATGGTCGAAAGTATTTCTAAAATTCCTGATCGAATTAAACGTGAAATTTATGTGCAAGAATGTTCCAGAATTATGGATATTTCAGAGCAAGTTTTGGTTAGTACTTTAGCACAAATAGTCCAAAAAAACAATCAAGAAATAAATAAAACAATTAAAAAAGAACAACAAGCTTTCGAAATTGTAAAAGAGGAAAATCCTCAGGAATTTTTCTCACAAACTAAAATTGATGTTATTAATCGACTAGAAAAATCAATTTTAGAAATTCTTTTATTATATGGAAATCAAGAAGTCGAATTCGAAAATGTTTTTATAAAATTCGATGAAAATGATAAAGAAATAGAAGTTTCCGAGAAAATAAAATCAAAAATTTTTCAACGGATTTATTTAAATCTGCAAGAAGACGAAATCGAATTTGCTAATCCGATATTCAAACAAATTTATGATGATTTGGTTTCAGGGTTTTTGTTAAATGATGATTTTGATAATAAAAATTTCATAAATACCCTAAAACCAGAATTTTCGCAAGTAGTTACTGATATTTTTATGGACGACGAAAAACATCAATTGCACGGTTGGCTCGAAAAAAAGCAAGTTTTTGTAAAAGATAAAAACAATGATGAAGTTTTAACAAGATTGGTTACAGAAACAATTATTGCTTATCGCGAATATTTAATTAACAAACTCAACGAAGATTTAATGCGCAATATAATGTTGCCAGAATTCGAAGATAAAGCCGAAATATTATCTAACATTAACGAATACAACAAGTTAAAAGTAATCATAACTCGAAGTATTGGCAGAATGAGATCGATATATAATTGATAAAAAAAAAGCGAATTTCAATTTGAAACTCGCTTTTTTTTGAAAGCTTAAAATAAATTTATTAAACTGTTGCCAATGTTTTTGCTTTATTAACCAAGTCTAAAAGATTGGTAACATTAAGTTTGATTAACAAACGCAATTTATAAGTACTGACGGTTTTTTCATTCAAACCTAAAATTTCAGCTATTTCGTTGTTCTTTTTCCCATCACTTAAATAACGCAAAACCTCGATTTCGCGAGTAGAAAGTTTTCTGTGCAAACGTTCGCTTTTGTGTTGACTTCCAATAATTTCAAGATTTTTCTTAATAGCATCATTCAAAATAATCTCACCAGCGTGTACTTTAATTATAGATTGACTTAAAGTTTCTAGTTTCTCAGCTTTATTCAAAAACCCAGATGCACCCATTTTAATACAATTTGGGGCATACATATTTTCTGAATAATTACTAAAAATTAAAACTTTAGTTTTTGGATATTCCTTCAAAAGTGATTTTATTTCTAAAACACTAGCAAGACCATCTAAATCTAAATCTATAACCAAAACATCGATATTTTTCGATTTTAAAGCTTCTTTCGCTAAATTGAAATTACCTGCATTGGCAACTATTGAAATTTCTTCACTATCTTTAAAATAAGATCTCACCCCATAATGTACTACCGGATAATTGTCGGCTAAACATACTTTTATCATAATTTTATTTTTTTTAACAATTGTTTAATTTGATTCAAAGTGCTAATGTACTACTAAAATTTACATTAACAATATTTTATAGTTAAAAAACTTATATTAACGTTTAACGTAACAAACAGGTATTGCGTTCATTTTGTGAGAGTTATTCGAATTAAGCTTTTTATATATATTAAAAACTTCAAGTTCTCTATCCGAAAAATCTGTATCTAAACTACCTTTTTCTGCTTGAAACATTGCCCATTCAAGTTCAACATAAGTTGCGCCCAATTGTTGCTCGTCAGTTCGGTCATCGCCAAATAAACCGTCTGTTGGCTGTGCCTTTTGAATGGATTCAGGTATATTTAAATATTGTCCCAATAAGAATACTTCGGTTTTCATTAAATCGGCAATTGGACTCAAATCTACTCCACCATCGCCATATTTTGTATAAAATCCAACTCCAAAATCTTCGACTTTATTTCCTGTTCCAGCAACCAAAAGCCCATTTATTCCTGCTAAATAATACAAAGTTGTCATTCGAAGTCGCGCTCGTGTATTTGCCAAAGCGAGATTTACTTTCCAATCTTCGGCATTATTCGGGACATTAGTCTTGAAAATATCAAATATTGAGGTTAAATCAACTTCTGTACTTGACACATTTTCAAACCTATTTTTTAACTGTGAAATGTGTTCGCGCGCTCTAGAAACGTGACTTGGCGCCTGATGAATAGGCATTTCGACACACAGAACCTTCAATCCAGTCATAGCGCACAAAGTCGATGTAACCGCCGAATCGACACCACCAGAAATACCAATTACAAAACCATTTACTTTGGCATTTACAGCATAATCTTTCAACCATTTAACAATTTGGTTGTTAATGTTTTCACAATCAAAAGGTTTTAAATTTTGCATTTTTTTTAGATTAATTAAAAATCAGAAACTTATATTTGCAAAAATAATAAGTTTCGTAATTAAATGAAAATTTTTAATAAATTTTTAATAATTATTTAAAGCCAATCCAGCTTTTCGTTTCAAGCTTTTTTATACAATTGTTTTTTTCTAAGCCAAAAAACGAACTTCTCCCTACGCTCTGAAGTCGTTGTTTTTGTCAAGAAAAAATTCAGTTCTATTTAATATGCTTTTCACTTCAATCTGGGCTAAAAAACCAAGAATTCAATGAATAAATTATTAATATTTACAACATTATCTTTTTTAATATTATCTTGCAACAGAAAATCGCAAACCGAAAAAGCGGTCGAAGAAATTCCGATAGAAATTCAAGTCACTCGTTTTGATAAACTTTTTTTCGAAACTAATCCAGAAGATTTAGCACAATTAAAATCTAAATTTTCATTTTTATTTCCAGCAGAAACGCCAGATTCTATGTGGACTAATAAAATGCAAAATCCAATGTGGCGCGAACTTTATACCGAAGTTCAAAAAAAGTATGATGATATAGGTACAATTCAAACTGAAGTCGAAAATTTAGTCAAACACATTAAATTTTATTATCCAGAAACTAAATATCCAAAAATCATAACTTTGATTTCAGAAATGGATTATAATTCGAAAGCCATTTATGCTGATAGTTTGGTTTTAGTTCCACTCGAATTGTATTTAGGAAAAAATCATAAATTTTATCAAAACGAATTCCCAGATTACATCAAACAAAATTTCGAACAAAACCAAATTGCGCCAGATTTAGCAACAAGTTTTGGTTTGCAAAAAATTCAATATCCAAAAGACAAAACCTTGCTTGCACAAATGATTTATCAGGGAAAACAACTTTTTTTAAAAGATAAATTAATTCCAGAATCGAGCGATGAAGCCAAAATTGGTTATTCGAAAGAACAACTTTTATTTTGTCAAGAAAACGAATCTTATATGTGGAGCAATTTTATCGAAAACCAATATTTATTCAGTTCAGATTCTAAATTGCCTAACCGATTTGTGAATGCTGCTCCATTTTCTAAATTTTATCTCGAAATCGACAATCAAACTCCAGGAAGAGTAGGAGCGTGGTTGGGCTGGCAAATTGTACGTTCATATTCTGAAAATAATGAGATAAAATTACAAGATTTATTAAAACTTGACGCTAAAGAATTATTCGAAAAATCGAGATACAAACCCAAGAAATAGTAATTAGTAAAAGTTAATGGTAAAAAAGCTAATCAAAACCTACAACAAACAACCATTTTAAACAAAAAAAATGATTTCAGAAATATTATTTCAAGTAAAACTTGATGAAAACCGAGTTCCCGAAAAAATTATGTGGACTGCTGAAGATGGCGGCGTGAAACTAGAAGAAACAAAAGCAATTTTACTTTCAGTTTGGGATACTAAATCTCAAGAAACTTTGCGAATTGATTTATGGACCAAAGAAATGCCTGTTGATGAAATGAAAAAGTTCTTTCATCAAACGCTTGTTGCAATGACCGATACCTATAATCGAGCTACTGGCGATGATAAAATGACCGACACAATGAAAGATTTTTGCGATTATTTTGCCGAAAAACTTGAATTGACCAAATAAAAAACTGACTAAATATGGAATCAGATTCCATATTTAGACAGTTTTTTGATTAATCAAAAAAAAATTCCAAACTCAAAATGTGAAAAATTGAATTTGGGATTTTAAGTATTCGTATAATTAATTCTTAAAAAGCACCACCATTCTTGAAAATATCTTCATTTACTTCTTCTATATATCCTAAAATTAAATCTTTACCAGTTTGCTCGGTTGCTGAACTTACGAAATATTGTGGCATTTCTTCCCAGTTATTAGCAAACATTTGTTTTTTGTAAGCTGCAATATGAGAATCGATTTTGGTTTTAGAAATTTTATCGGCTTTTGTAAAAATTATACAAAACGGAATTTCACTTTCGCCCATATAACTCATAAATTCAATATCAATATTTTGTGCTTCGTGGCGAATATCAATCAATACGAATGCACAAACCAATTGCTCACGAGTTTCGAAATAATCGGTTATAAAAGCCTGAAAAACCGATTTGGTTTTCTTGGAAACCTTAGCATAACCATAACCTGGCAAATCGACCAAAAACCAATTGTTATTGATTTTAAAATGATTTATAAGTTGGGTTTTTCCTGGTCTTCCAGAAGTTTTAGCCAAGTTTTTATGATTCGTCAACATATTTATCAATGACGATTTCCCAACATTTGACCGACCAATAAAAGCATATTCTGGTAAATATTCTTGAGGACATTTGCCAACTTCAGAGTTACTGATTATAAATTCTGCGGTATTAATTTTCATTTGTAATAATTTTTTAATTAAATCGCAATCTAAATTCTGCAATTTAAATTCTGCAATCTAATGAGCCAAATGACTCTCACTCAACCATTTTTCCACAATAACATTGAACTCATCAGGACATTCCATCATTGCGGCATGACCACATTTGTCAATCCAATGTAATTCAGAATTTGGCATTAATTTATGAAATTCTTCTGCCACATCTGGTGGCGTTACAGCATCATTTCGTCCCCAAATCAAGCAGGTTTTTACGTGCATTTTTGGCAAATCTTTTGCCATATTATGACGAATGGCACTTTTGGCAATTGTCAACGTTTTTATAACTTTTATGCGGTCGTTTACAATCGCAAAAACCTCGTCAACCATCTCTTTAGTTGCTACTTTTGGATCATAAAACACGACTTCTGTTTTGTTTTTTATATAATCATAATCGCCACGTTTTGGGTAACTATCGCCCATAGCACTTTCATAAAGCCCTGAACTTCCTGTAATTATCAATCCAGCAACTTTCTCAGGATACATTTTTGTGTGATACAATGCAATGTGTCCGCCAAGCGAATTACCCAACAAAATCACACGCTCTAATTTTATAAACGTAATGAAATCTTTTACATATTTCGAGAAAGCTTTTACGTTGGTTTTCAATAAATTCATCGAATACAAAGGCAACTCAGGAATAATTACTCTATAACCTTTGCTCGAAAAATAATCAGCCTGAGATTGAAAATTACTCAATCCGCCCATTAATCCATGCAAAATCACTATCGGCGTGCCTTCGCCAGCTTCGTAATAAGAATATCTGCCTTCTTTTTTAAAATTTCCTACCATATATATGTACAAACTTTTTCAGTTTTCACAAATATAGAATTTTATTAATGATTATAAAATTTTGAGTTGTTTAATTAATGAAAATATAATTTTTATTTGGGCGTGACCTCGAAAAAAATCGAGGTCAGGCTTTCATTCCAAATCTTTTAAAAAATTGTGAAAAACAATTTTTTAAAAGGATTTTCCCTTCGATCCTTCACGCAACAACTTCCATTCTCAAAAATTTATTATTTTATATTTCCTAACAGTAGCGCCAAAGCGGACTGTTAAGTATTTTCATTAAAAATGAATAATTAAACAACCGTTAAACTGTATGTTTTAATCGTTTTTATTCAAAATCATCAAAACTTATTAACAAAGTGGTATATTGTGGTATATTGTGGTAATATTTTTTATATTTTTGCTATTGTAATAAAATTTTTCTAGTGAACACAATTATAGGTACATACGAATGCAAAGTCGACGCCAAAGGACGTTTGCTTATGCCTGCACCTTTAAAAAAGCAGTTAACTGCCTGTTTGCAAGATGGTTTTGTTCTAAAACGATCTGTTTTTGACACATCGCTAGAACTTTGGCCAATGTCAGAATGGAATGCAATGATGGCAAAAATCAGTAAACTCAACACCATCAATAATAAAAACAACGATTTTATTAAGAAGTTTTTGGCAGGTGTAAAAGTTATCGAAATTGATGATTTAGGACGATTATTGGTTCCTAAGGATTTATTA
>JAYVBR010000074.1:0-4312 GCA_043750395.1 Bacteroidota bacterium
TGCACACTTGTTTTAGTGGGCGCAAAGTCGGAGACATTTGCGCAGCACTCCACATTTAATTTAATAACTTATCTTATTTGAAAACTTCGCAGAGCGGGTAAGCTCTTCCCCACTTGGGTCGGTGTACATTAACGGGTTATTAAGAACGTAAGCGTAACGGTAATGTTGCCACCGTTAAACAAGCCGTTAACAATTGCGCCGCCAGCACCAGTTATACTTCCAACAATTGCGCCTTGTACAGCACCTTGCCAAAAACCAGTTGCTGCTTGTGTAAACATACTAGTTGCCGCACTACCAATCCCAAAAGTCACCGCTGCACTTGCTGCTCCTATAAATGTTGCTTGTGCCAAACCTGACCACGACCAGCCACCTTCTTGACCGTGAAGTCCTACATAATAAGTTGCAGCACCGATAAAAGCTCCAATACCAACTGCTACTATTAAAGAAATAAATTCTTCCCCACTTGGGTCAGTGTACATTAACGGGTTATTAAGAACGTATGCATAACGGTTATAATTCTGTGTATTCTCGGGCTGTTGCACGAAATTGTCAGGCATTAAGAACGAATGTAACGTTGGGTCGTACAACCTGCCGTTCATATTTATCAAGCCAACTTCTGCCAAATGCTCGTGGCTGGTGTAACCTCTTTCTAAAACCATTAACCCAACAAGACCCGAATTGTTGGTTGGTGTTGCCACCATAAATCCATTTTTTTGCAACTTACTCAGGTTGCCCCAAGCGTCGAATTGTCTTCTTTCAATAGCGACTCCTGCTTGGTTGCTTATTGCAATTATACTGCCTAAATAATCTCTGTGAAGGTAGTAATTATTATCGGTAACAACGCCAGTTGCCGTGGTTTTAACTTTTTCGTTATATAAAGGTGCTCCATAAGCATCGCCACCAATGTAGGTAATTATTCTAATTTTGCCACTTGCCGTTATAATTTCAGTACTACCATCGTCAGTGTA
The DNA here is from genome assembly GCA_043750395.1 of Bacteroidota bacterium. Lineage (GTDB taxonomy): Bacteria > Bacteroidota > Bacteroidia > Flavobacteriales > Flavobacteriaceae > Flavobacterium. Next base: position 969 of record JAYVBR010000074.1, read on the forward strand.
GAATTTAGATTTGGTGTAATTGCTTATTGGTGCAATAATTCTAACATTGATTGGCGCAGTCGCACTCGACCAGCCAAAACTCATTTTGGTTCTCGACAAGTGTGAGTTGTACTCAAATGCGGTGCCACCCAAACTACTTTCGTTAATAGTTATTGGTGTTTTAAACATAGTGTAGTTAACCGTTTGCAAAGGCTTGGCAGTATATTGTGTTGTTCCTGAGGCACTTAGTTCTATCGAGGTTTTACGGTACATGCCATTGGCGGCGGGGTTGTTGTATTTGTAGGTACCTGTTCTGTTTTGGTCTATTCGACCTCGGGTGTCATAGGTTTGTAGCTCAACAATATTATTTGCAGGATTGGTCCAACTGGTCAATCGGTCTAAATTGTCATAAGTAAATACTTCATTTATACCTAATACTACATTTTGTCGGTTGTTTAAAGTGCCTTTTACAGCATTAAAATTATAAGTATTGTACAAAACATCAGTCGTGTTTTTCTTATGACGTTGTGACACAAAATAATTATCAGCATCATATACATTGGTTACCGCAATGCCATTACCTAAAGTTGCGGTCAAAGCTTGCATTTTTTCGTTGGCAGTGTTCAATTGCCACAATACTGCGTTATTTGCATCGGTCAACTTGTCCATCAAGCCGTTATAGGCATTGAAGTTGCTTCTGGTCAATACCGTTGCGTTAAAGCCACTAGCGGTATCAGTTGTTAAATTATTTTCGGTTGCAATGCGTCCATAAGTATCAAAAGTTATGGTTTTGCTGTGTGTAAAGTTTGGGTTTGTTTCGGTAGTTACATTCAACCTTTTTAGACTGTCATAACCATAAGTGTAATTATCAATAAAAACATTATTGGCTTTGTTGCTGGTTTCCGACAGCAGTTGTGCAAAACTGTTGTAGGCATAAGTAGTGACAAAATCGGCACCATCGCCTAAAATGGTTTTAGTAATCAATTTTCCAAAATTATCATAGGCAAAACTTGTTGTTCCTTTTGGTGTTGTTTCGCTTATAGACTGTCCAAATTCGTCGTAACCGTAAGTATAAGTGCCTGCGTTGGGATCGGTCATTGCAATTTTGTTGCCCCAACCATCAATGCCTATTGTTATTTTGTGTCCACCATAATCGGTTTCTTTGACTTGCCCATTGGCATAATATTTAAAGAGTATAGTACCACCTTCGTCGGATGTTTGGACTTTGTTGCCCAAAGCATCAACTTTAGCCGATGTGGTTTTGGTATTGTCAACGCTAGTTGTTGTCAAACCATTGTATGTCAAGGTTTGCAACCTGCCAGTTGGTGCAGTCACCGTTTTTGGACGGTTCAAATAGTCATAAGTATAAGCGGTATATTTATTCGGGGCAGTAAAATAGGGTTCGTATTCTTTGGTTTTTCTGCCCAAAGCGTCATAAACCACACTTTTAGATATGGTGGTGCCACTTGCAAAACCTTTGGTTGTACTTTTAATGACACGTCCTAAAACGTCATATTGGCTGGTGTTTACAGCTGCATCGGTGTTGTTGGTATTGGTTGTGGTATAACCGCCATCGGACAATTTAGTGTAAACAGTTGTGCTGGTCAATGGTGTTAGCGATGCGCCAGTTGTTGTGCTTGAGGTCAACTTACCCCAATTGTCGAAAGCAAAATCGCTCACGACGCCCATATAATTTGTCGATTTGGTCACTTGTCCCAAATTGTTGTATTGTAAGAGCGTTTGAAAACCTTGGTGGTCGGTTTTCTTGATTACAAATTGCTGATTCTCTGGATCATACTCATCGGTTATGGTTCTTGATGCTATTGCTGGACTTGCCGAAGGGCAAGATATTTTTTTGGTTAATAAATTACCAAAAGGATCATAAGTCATATCTTCGAAAATAGAATTTGGTGTGTTATGTCCTTTCTTTTCTATTCTAGTAATATTTGAACTACTGTAAGAGTAAATTTCTTCTGTGGTTCGGGTGTCTGTTTTTGAAGCATCGTTAGGATAAATTGTTTTGCTTGATAAAACTGATTGTGGCTTTCCTATAAAATAGGAACTCCCAGTTCCTGTGGTATTGTTTAAAAAAGTTGTGGTGCTTGTGGCTATACCTTGCAAAACGGTTCCTAAATAAGTATTAGCAACTGTTTGGGTTTGCAGTCCAAATGCTGTTGTGTTGCCTACTAAACCGTCGTACGTAAAATTAGTTTCGTTTTTGACATTGGTCAAATGGTCTGTTGTGGTTTGCTTTTTTAGCAAAACATTATAAACTTTGCTTGTTGGGTTGGTGTAAGTTTCGAATTCGTTGGACTTGGTACTTAATAATTCTGACGGCACAGAAGCAAAAACATTGTCACCGTTAGTTGTACTCCAAGTATTGATGCCTGCGCCTCGTTTGGTATAATCGTTTTCTTGAACCGTCCACATTTTATCAGTTAGATTTGCGGTGTACCAACTGCTTCGGGCAGTTCTTGCAAATCCAATTGTTCCATATTCGAAACTTGTTAACATACTTCGGTATTTGAAATCTTGAAATTTACTCACGCCATTAATTGTTGCAGTTAACTTTGAAACTAAATAGGCATTTGAATTTCTAATTGATTCCAAAAAGGGGTAACTTGCTGTGTTGGTAGAGGAATAAAAATCAGCTATTGTTCCGAGTTGATTATCAGACGATAACAATGGTGCATAATTAATACTTTGAACAATATTTCCGTTTGATTCTGAAACAGATTGCAACATATTATTATTGTTAAAATCTTTACTAAATTTGTAATATTTACAATTGTTATCGAAACCATTAATAATAACTAAATCAGCACTTTGTCCAACATATCGAAAATTAGACACCACGGGTGATGGTGGTTCTGGGTTATCTGACCAAGACAAAGGCGATTGGAATGTAAAACTAAAATTTTCTGAATTATTTTTGCCAATATTATTAGAAAAAGCTTTAATTTGCCAAGTACTGTCCCAATTATTTGCATCATATGTTGTTGTAGTTATTCTCTTGTATTTATTTAAATATACAGATACTAAATCACTTTTACCATCTTTGTCTATATCTAAAGCATAATATGCAGTAGCATCATTATAAGTGGTTCCATTTTGAGTTGGATGATAAACAACAGGTGTTATATAGGTTTGAGCATCGAAAAAACTACCATTGTTTATTTTTGGATTTGAATAATAAATATTCCAACGATTATCTTCAACTACCCATGGAATCATAAAATCGGTTTTGCCATCGCCGTTATAATCGCCAAATAGCATTGGTTTATCTCTAGCAAAACTTGGAATTGTACCTTCGCCAATAATCTCGGCTTCTACCCAAGGGAAAGCTGTTAATTGTTTGAAAGATA
>JAYVBR010000075.1:0-4275 GCA_043750395.1 Bacteroidota bacterium
AAACGATCAACAAGCATTTTTTCTTTAGTCAATGGATTGTATTGTAAACTTTTTAAAACAGCTTTAAAACATCTGTAACCTGAAATCATTTTACTTTCACTAGTTATTGACCAGTCATGTTGATTAAAAGGTATATTAACATTTACTTTCGAACCAGTTATTTTATTTTGAAAAATTTTTTCTTTGGTTTTTAAGTTTTTGTAATAAATATCATTATCGTTATCTGATGAAAATTGACTATTCGATATGGCATTAGTTTCAAAATACAAAGCACTAAATTTATCAAACACTAGCTCAAATTGTTGATCTAGTATTTCATTAAAACCTTTTTTAATCATATCGAATGCATAATCTGGTACTTTATTTTTACTTTCTAATAATTCTTTTTCTGACTGTTCGGGATTGTATTGCACGAATTTGTAAATAACTTTTGTTATTTGAGCATTCGAAGTATAAGTATTAAATATCAAAAAAAAGTAAAAGTAAAATTTCATAACAAAAATTTAAGAATAAAAATAATATAATTTATTAAAATAATTACCCTTAAGGTTTTGTACCACCAGATCCACCACTCGCAGGGCTTGACGAAGTGTAACCCGTCCCCATACAACCATTGTATGAAGCAACGTATACGCTCCAAGCGGCTCCAATTCCATATCCAAGATTTATAACTTGGTTGAAAGCTGCAGCAGCACCCCAAGCACAACTAGGTCTAAAAACTTTAACCTCTTTCCCTTCAGCAAACCCTGCGCTACTAAACGCCAAAACAGCCACGGCTGTAAAAAATAATTTTTTCATAATTAATAATTTTTAAAATTAATACTAAATATTTAGTTGAGCAAAGATTTTAAAAACTATTTTGTTTCCTATTCAAAAAAGAATAATCGTTATTCGTTTTAGAATATTCGTAAATTATGTATTACTAATAATTTTGTATTATGTCAATAGGTTTTAAAATAAAAAAATTGCGAGAAGAGAAAAATCTTTCTCAAACAGAATTGGCTTCAATATTGAAAATTTCGCAACCTGAATTGTCCAAATAGAAAATGACCAAGTCGAGAAAATCGATTTTTTGTTAATGGATAAAGTTTGTAAAGAATTCGACAAGGATTTTGAGTTTTTTAGGGAACAAGCGCAAATCTTTAATAATAATATTGAAAAAAATGATGGAAATGTTGTTAATTGTAATAATGGAACAATTAATAATTGTCCAGAAAACTTATTGGCTCAAATAAAAAACATTTTCGACGAAAATACTCAAAATAAAGAAATAATTAAGGCTTTGCGGAGCGAAAACAAAATGTTGCGGGGTTAAATTCTTGGTTTATGAACAAAACCAAATATTTTTGATATTCAAATTTTTTGTATATTTGAAAAAAAATCAAAATGATACGCACTTTTGTAACTCCGAATAAAAGCAATTTTAATTTTACTTTAGATTTACCACAAGATTATTTGGGGCAAGAGCTTGAACTTATAGTTTTTAAAAAACAAGAAGGTTTGATTATTGATAAACCAAAAAGCAGAATGTCAGATTTTATAGGTGTTATTTCTGAAAACGATTATAAAGATTTAAAAATCAATATTGAAGAATCTAGAAAAGAATGGAGCAGAGATTTTTAATTGATACAAACGTTATAATTGATGGATTTGGGAATAAGTTAACCGAAAAAGGAAATTTATTTTTGTGTTCATTAATTCCAATTATTTCAGTAGTAACTAAAATCGAAGTCTTAGGTTGGCGAAATGCAACATAGATCAGCTTCGTCCACTTGAAGATTTTATGGCATTTGCAACAATTCTTCCAATTGACGACCAAGTTATTTCGAAGACAATAAATATTCGACAAAACAATAAAATTGCACTTGGAGATGCGATTATTGCAGCAACAGCAATTGTTTATAATTTAACTATAGTAACCCGAAATATTTCGGATTTTAAAAATATTGAAAATTTAATGGTTGTAAATCCTTATGATTTGTAAATATTATTAATTAAAAAAACCTAACCAGTCGTTGAAAACCAGTTAGGATAATTTTTTTTAGAATTTTAATGTCATTCCAGCTAAGAAATTAACACCTGCTTGTGGATAATAAAAATTTTCGATTATAGCACTGTCATTAGAGCCGACTGGTCTGTAAAAATAGCTGTATGTATAACCATTTGATACATATTTTTTGTCAAAAACATTGTTTATCAACAAATTAAAAGCTAATTCTTTAATCCATTTTGGTTTAAGTTTGAATGTTGCAGTTAAATTATTAATCATATACGATGGCATACTTTTGGAGTTTGTACTTGTGTTGTCTAAATATTGTTTGTCAACATATTTGGTTACAAAACCGAAATCTAAATTTTTAATAGGCGAAAAAGTAAAAGTTCCCGATGCAACAATATTTGGCGAAAAAGCAATATCGGTATCTTTATATTGAGTTGTAATTGGTTCATAAACAACATCTTCATAAGTGCTTGGGTCAAATTGTGTGTCATAAACCAAATAATTAAATTCTTGAATTTTGTTTTTGCTAAAAGTTACATTTCCATCAAGTCTTAATTGATTAAAAATTTTCAAACCAGCTTCAAGTTCGATTCCTGCACGATAACTTTTTGCAACATTTTGACGAATTGGGTCGCCAACATCATCAATTTCGCCAGTTAAAACTAATTGATTATTGTAATGCATGTAATATAAATTTGCCGAAGCATAATATTTGGGTGCTTTAAATCGATAACCAAGCTCATAATCTATTAATTCCTCAGCAATTGGTTCAATTCGGTTTTTTATTAAATCATCTCCATTTGGTTCACGATTTCCAACTGATATTGATGTGTAAATTGTATTTTTATCATTTAACAAAAAAGTTAAACCCGCTTTTGGATTGAAAAACGCAAAATTTTTGTCAACTTTAATTCCATTAAGGTCAGATGTCAATCCGTTTGATTTGAAATTAACATTTCTAAATTGAATATCTCCAAAAGCCAATAATCTTTTAGTTATTTCGTAATCTCCTTTCAAGTAAGTGTTGTAATCTTCTTTTATAGTATTGCTTTTATAATATTGAAATTTTAAAGGTAAGTCTAACTTGAAATTATTTGCAATTACTTCGCCAAATTGTATTCCATCATATTTATTAAACCCACCACCAAGAAACAAATTTAGTTTATCTTTTTTATAATTTAATGAATATACCAATGCTGCGAAATCGCTATTAACCCATTTTCTTCTAACAACATCAGCTTTTTTGGAAGCATTAGCATTTTCAGGCAAATATTTTTTTAATTTATCGTTTTCTTTCAACTCTTCATAGAAACCTTTTCCTGTTGTAAGATTTCCAGATATATTTGCTGAAAAATAATCATTAAATTGATGAGAAACATGCAGTTGATAATGATTTTGTTCAAAGTTATCAACCTGATTTTCATATAAATATTTATTGTATGTTCGACCAGAATTTAATAGATTTTCAGCGTCTTTTCCTTCTAAATAATTTCTTTCGATAAATGCTTTTATGCCATCGACATCGTTTTTAACAACTGCTTCTGGAGTTCCATACCAAGATTGATATGTAATTTCTTTTCCGCCAAAAACCAATGCTTTTATTGATGTTTTATTATTAATAAATCCTGTTTCACCAAAAAAAGATTTCAAATCTGATGAAGCTCTATCAATATAACCATCACTAGCGATTTTAGATAATTTTGCTGTTGCATAAAATCCGCTTTTTATTCCCGAACTAACAATAATATTGTGTTTTCGTGTTCCGAATGAACCAAATGAATTTGAAATTGAGGCAAAACTTGCTGGACTAGCTTTTAATGTTTTTAGATTTAAACTTGCTCCAAAAGCGCCAGATCCGTTGGTAGATGTTCCTACTCCACGTTGTAATTGCACATCTTCAAGAGAAGAGGCAAAATCAGGTAAATCTACAAAAAAAGTACCTTGACTTACAGCATCGTTATATGGAATTCCATTTATGGTTACATTAACTCGAGTAGCATCGCTACCACGAACTCTGATTCCGGTATAGCCAACGCCAGCACCAGCGTCAGAAGTTGTAACAACCGATGGTAATTGTTCTAATAATATAGGTAAATCTTGACCTAAATTAGTTACTTCAAGTTTTTCTTTAGTAACTGTGCTGAATGCAAATGGTGATTTGTTATTAACACGTGTTGGTCTAACCAAAACTTCGTCAAGTTGACCTACCGTTGTGGAATCTTTTGGTTGTTCTTGCGAGTAAGAGAGAAAAGTAATCATTAAGCAGATTACGGTTG
>JAYVBR010000076.1:0-4269 GCA_043750395.1 Bacteroidota bacterium
TACCATTAAACAATGGTTGGTAGGTGCTTTGTTAGCAGATAATGCTTATAACTTTTACTTACTCTTTCAACAAAATGCTGTTAATATCAGAATATAGCGGATTATAGAATTTAGTATTAAGACCTGTGAGTTAATTCTTGCAGGTTTTTTTATTTAATTTTTTGATAGCTTTTGTTTCATTCCGAAGAAAATCCTAACCAAACTTAAGCAACTGCAATGATATTCCTGTGGAATCACAAAGTAATACACAAAGTGTTCGAATTGTAATTGCAAATAAAATTATGCCCCAAATTTGTCATTCCCAAGGAATCTCTTTGCAAACTTGAGCAACTGCATTGAGATTCCTGCGGAATGACAAAGTAATACATAAAGTGTTCGAATTGTAATTGCTAATAAAATTATGCCCCAAATTTGTCATTACTAAGAAATTCCTAACCAAACTTGAGCAACCTAATCTGTCATTCCCAAGGAATCTCTTTGCAAACTTGAGCAACTGCATTGAGATTCTTTTGTAATGACGAAATCCAGTTAAGATTGTAAAAACCACATAAATTTAAGACAGAACCTAATAATTTAATTTTATATCTTGCTGTAACTATAATTTTTTGAACACTTACAGCGGTTTATAAATATTTTATATCTTGCTGTAACTATATTTTTTTACATACTTACAGCAGATTGTAAAAAATTATAATTTGCTGTATTAATTATTTTTTATATATTTACAGCGAATTATAAATTTTAAAATTATGGTTGGTAGAGAAGAAGAAATAAAACTATTTAATGAAAATTATACTTCAGAAAGATCAGAATTTATTGCTGTTTTTGGCAGACGTCGTGTTGGTAAAACTTTTTTAATAAGATCTTTTTTTCAAGATAAATATACTTTTCATTTGACTGGAATTGCTAATGCAACTTTAGAAGAACAACTCGATAATTTCAATACTGCTTTCAATGCACAACATCCAAAATTAAGTACTGTTTTAGAAACTTGGTTAGAAGCTTTTGAACAAATAAAAAAATGCATCGCAAAATCCAGACAAAAAAAGAAAGTAATTTTTATTGATGAATTGCCTTGGTTCGACACGCCAAAATCAAATTTTATTCGAGCATTAGAACATTTTTGGAACAGTTGGGCTTCGGCAAGAACTGATATTGTATTGATTGTTTGCGGTTCGGCTGCTTCTTGGATGATCAATAAATTGATAAATAATTGTGGCGGTTTGCACAACCGTGTTACACAAAGAATGCGAATTGAACCATTTACTTTGCAAGAATGCAAGGAATATTCTAAATCTAGAAAAATGAATTTAGACCATTATCATATCATTCAATTGTATATGGTTTTGGGTGGCATTCCTTTTTATTGGGATGAAGTCGAGAAAGGATTAAGTGCAACACAAAATGTCAATAAAATTTGTTTTTCTAAAAACGGATTGTTGCGAACCGAGTTTCAAAACATATTTAAATCATTGTTCAATAAAGCCGAAAAACACGAATTAATTGTTGCGACATTAGCCAAAAAAACCAAAGGTTTTACTAGAAAAGAAATTATTGAAGATTCTAAAATATCCGATGGTGGCGGACTTTCGACCATTCTCAACGAACTTGAAGAAAGCGGTTTTATAAGAAAATACATTCCGTTTAATAAAAAATCTAGAGATAGTTTGTACCAATTAATCGATTTTTATTCTTTATTTTACATGAATTTTATTCAAAATCATCAATTGACAGACAAAGATTTCTGGTTAAAAGCAATTGACAATCCAAAACATCGTGCTTGGAGTGGCTATGCCTACGAGCAAGTTTGTTTGTATCATTTAGATCAAATTAAAAAAGGATTAGGAATTAGTGGCATAATAACTAATACATCTTCTTGGCGAAGTAAATCATCAGAAAATGCTGCGCAAGTTGATTTGGTAATTGACCGCCGTGACCAAGTTGTGAATCTTTGTGAGATGAAATTTTCGATTAATAAATTTGAAATTGATAAAAAATATGATGAAGTTTTAAGAGAAAAAATTGGTGTTTTTAAATCCGAAACCAAAACCCGAAAATCTGTTTTTATGACAATGATAACCACGTTTGGATTACAAAATAATAGGTTTTCAGGTAATGTTCAAAATGAATTGACTATGGATGTTTTATTTGAGTAAAATATTTATCAATAAAATATAAACTTATTTTTGTTTAATTATTTTTATAATTGGTTAAACAAATTGAATTTTTTACTACATTTACATAAAAATAAATTTAAAAAATATAAAAGTATGTTTGACAAATTCAAAAAATCCGAATTATTTACATTGATTGTTGTAGTTGTTTTAATTTTTATCTCTGAATATAATTATTTAGTTTTAGGCGATTGGCAACGTGCGATTTTCATTGGTTTATGGCCACCAACAATTATTGGTCTTTTAATTTTCTTTAACCTTAAACTAAAAAAATGATATGAACAATACTAGCATAATAATACTCAACATAATCGTAGTTTTTTGTTTTATAACTTTTTTTATTTCAACTTTTAGAGCATTCGAAAGTGTGGCAAAACAAGAAACTCCAAAACTTGAAAAACGAGGAATCATTTCAAGATTTTTGGCATATTTGCAGAGCTTAGTTAATGATTAATTTGAATATTAGATAAAAAATGAATCCAATTCCCGAGAAATTTATAATTACAAAACCTACAATCCAAGACACTTATTTGCTCGATGGCGAATTAAAAAAATGGAACGGAGCAACAACACAAGTCTATTCTACAATTTCGTCAACAGAAAAATACGAACCAACTTTTTTAGGAACAACTCCCGAAATGGGCGAAAAAGAAGCACTAGAAGCATTGAATTCTTCGGTTTTGGCTTATGATAATGGACAAGGTTCTTGGCCAACAATGAAAGTTATTGACCGAATTAAGTGTATGCAAAATTTTGTCATAGAAATGAAAAAAACACGTGACGAAGTTGTAAAACTTTTGATGTGGGAAATTGGAAAATCATTGGCAGATTCTCAAAAAGAATTTGACAGGACGGTCGATTATATTAATGACACCATCGAAGAGTATAAAGTTTTGGATAGAAATTCGGCCAAATTCACTAAAAATCAGGGCATAAACGCAATGGTTCGTCGTGGTCCAGTAGGAGTTGTTTTGTGTCTTGGCCCATATAATTATCCGTTAAACGAAACTTTTACATTGTTGATTCCCGCAATAATTATGGGTAATACAGTTGTTTTTAAACCAGCAAAACTCGGAGTTTTATTGCTATCACCATTATTAAATGCTTTTCAAAAAAGTTTCCCAAAAGGGGTTATAAACATTGTTTATGGTCGTGGTAGAGCAGTAGCAACACCAATTATGCAATCTGGAAAAATTTCAATTTTGGCTTTAATTGGCAACAGCAAGGCTGCAATTGCCTTGCAAGACCAAAGTCCTAACAAAAACCGATTGCGATTAATTTTAGGATTGGAAGCTAAAAATCCAGCTATTATTCTTGAAGATGCCGATTTAGATTTGACAATTCAAGAATGTATTTCGGGCAGTTTGTCATTCAACGGACAACGTTGCACGGCATTGAAAATTTTATATGTTCATGAATCAATCGTAGACGAATTCAATAAAAGATTTACAGCCAAAGTCGACGAATTAAAATTCGGAAATCCTTGGGACGATTCTGTTTTCTTGACACCACTTCCAGAAGTTGATAAACCAGAATATCTGCAAGAGTTAATTGATGATGCTATTGCAAATGGTGCAAAAATTATCAATAAAAAAGGTGGTGAACGAACTGAAAATTATTTATATCCAGCAGTTTTATATCCAACAAATAAAAAAATGAGAGTTTATCATGAAGAGCAATTTGGACCAATTGTACCAATTATTACTTTCAAAAATATTCAAGAACCGCTAGACGATATGGCAGAATCAAATTATGGTCAACAAGTTAGTTTGTTCGGGAAAAACATCAAAACAATTGCACCATTAATTGATACTTTGGTCAATTTAGTAACTCGTGTAAACTTAAATAGTTCTTGCCAACGTGGACCTGATATTTATCCTTTTACTGGTAGAAAAGATTCGGCAGTAGGTACTTTAAGCGTTTTTGATGCTTTGCGGTCGTTTTCTATTCGTACATTTGTAGCGTCAAAAGATAATGAATACAACAATGAAATTTTGCAAGCTCTATTAAATAACAAGGAATCTAACTTTATAAACACAGATTATATTTTATAGAAATGCTAATTGAAGGTGGTTTTTATTGAAACAATTTTTTC
>JAYVBR010000077.1:0-4269 GCA_043750395.1 Bacteroidota bacterium
TTTATTACGAAAAAGACAAACCCAACACTGCCAAGCGAGGAACGATAACTTCCAAGAAAGATGTTTATGACCAATTTGTTTTTTCTTTTCCAAGTTCGTTGCCAGTAATACAAGGAGTTTCTTATGAATATTATTTTGAGGTTTTTGATAACGATGCTATTCACAATTATAAATCAACTAAATCTTCAGTTTTCTCAAATAGAATAACTACCGAAGTCGAAAAACAAGATCAAATTTTGCAACAACAAAACGAGAATATTTCTGGTCTGCAAAAATCTTTAAAAGCACAAGACAAGCAAATGTCAGAACTTGATAAACTTCAAAAAACCAATAAAGAAAAAGACAATCTTGAGTTTAAAGATCAGCAAAAAATAAACGATTTTATTAAGAAGCAAGAACAACAAGATGAAATGATGAAACAATTTGCCGAGAAAATGAAAGACAATCTCGATAAATTTAAAACTAATAAAAAAGACGAATTGAAAGAAGAGCTAGAAAAACGTCTAGAAAAAGCCAATGAAGAATTAGAAAAAAATAAGAAATTATTAGATGAATTAAAAGATTTGAATGATAAATTAAAACAAGACGAATTATCAGAAAAGTTAGATAAATTTAAAAAAGAATCTAAAAATCAAGCAAAGAACCTCGAGCAATTGGTTGAGCTAACCAAACGTTATTATGTAAAAGAAAAAGCCGAACAAATTTTTGATAAACTCGATAAACTTTCTGAAAAGCAAGTAGAATTATCTAACAAAGACAAAGAAAACACCGAGCAAAAACAAAACGAAATCAACAAAGAATTCGACGAAATTCAAAAAGAATTAAAAGAAGTTGACAAAGAAAATAAGGAATTAAAAAAACCAATGAACCTTGATGCAAGTCCAGAAAAGCAAAAAGAAATCGACGAAGATTTAAAAAAAGCATCAGAAGATTTAAAAAAAGATAGTAAAGAAAGTAAAGAATCTGCAAAGAAAAAACAAAAATCTGCTGCCAAGAAAATGAAAGAAATGTCCACCAAGGCTGGTCAAGAAATGGAAGGTGGCGAGCAAGATCAACTTGATGAAGATGTTGCAATGTTAAGACAAATTCTTGACAACCTTTTAGCATTTTCTTTTTCTGAAGAAGATTTAATGGGGCAGTTCAAGAACTTAAAACGAGGAGCTCCATCGTTTAATAAAAATTTAAAAATCCAGCAAGATTTAAAACAACAGTTCACACACGTCGACGATAGTTTGTTTGCAATGTCCTTACGCAACCCAAAAATTGCCGTAGAAATTACTAAAGAAGTTGGAAATGTGCACTACAACATCGATAAATCTTTAGAAACATTTGTAGAAGCTAATTTTTCAAAAGGAGTAGCAAGCCAACAATATGCTGTTGCAGCGTCTAATAAACTTGCCGATTATTTAGCAGATGTTTTAACCAATATGCAAATGGACATGTCGGGATCTGGTAAAGGAAAACCTAAAAAAGGTTCTGGAAAAGGAGAAATGCAATTACCCGACATTATCAAGAAGCAAGCAGAACTAGGAGAAAAAGCTAAGGAAGGAGCCGGTAAAAAACCTGGTCAGGGCAAGAAACCCGGAGAAGGAAAAGGTCAAGGAGAAGGTAAGGGCGAAGGTGAAGGTAAAGGCGATGGGAAAGATGGTAAAGAAGACGGAAAAGGTGACGGAAAAGGTAGTAGCAAAGACGGAAAAGGAAAAGACGGCAAATCTGGAGAAAATGGCGAAGGTAAAGGCGAAGGAGAAAACGGACAAGATGCCGAAGGCGATGCTAAAGCAATAATGGAAATCTATAAAGAACAACAACAATTGCGTGAAGCTTTGCAAGAAGAATTAAAGAAGCGAGGTATTGGCGGTCAAGGTCAAAATGCGATTAACCAAATGAAAGACATTGAGAAACAATTGCTAAATAAAGGTTTTAAAAACGAAGTTTTGCAAAAAATTCTTAACGTAAAACAAGAACTTTTAAAACTTGATAAAGCTGTTCAAGAACAAGGTCAAGAAGAAAAAAGACAATCGACAACTAACAAAAATAATTTTAATAATTCAGCAATTCCTTTACCAACAGCCTTAAAAGATTATTTAAAATCTATAGAAATTTTAAACAGACAAAGTTTACCTTTGCGCACAATTTACAATCAGAAAGTTCAAGAATATTTTAAGCAAAATGATTAATTTTAATTACGAAACCGACTTCGAATTAACCAATGAAACACCAATTTCCAGTTGGTTGTCAAAAGTTATTTTATCCGAAAACAAAACTGAAGGTGAGATAAATTATATTTTTTGTGATGATGAATATCTATTACAAATCAACCAGCAATATTTAAATCACGACACATTAACAGACGTAATTAGTTTTGATTATTCGTTAGGTAACGAAATATCGGGTGATATTTTCATATCAATCGAACGAGTTCAAGACAATGCCAATGATTACAAAGTCACATTCACGGAAGAATTAAACAGAGTAATGGTTCACGGTATTTTACATTTTTGCGGCTTTAAAGATAAAACTGAAGAAGACGAACTTTTTATGCGAAACAAAGAAGAAGAAAAGTTAAAAATGTTTCACGTGGAACATTAGATTTCAGATTTCTGAATATTGATTTCAGACTTCAGAACTCTAAATCAGGTTAAACTTTCAAAAAATTATTTAATATTGTTTCTATTTGTTTCACGTGAAACAAATTTTATTAATCATCAAAAAAGCGTTCCACGTGGAACAAAACACAGATTAGTTATTTTAACAAATCAAAAATCGTTAATCAGAAATCGTTAATCAACAATCAAATGTTTCAAGAAGAATACGATGTAATAGTAGTTGGCGCAGGTCACGCAGGTTCAGAAGCTGCGGCAGCATCGGCGAATTTAGGTGCGTCAACATTATTAGTAACGATGAGTCTGCAAAACATTGCTCAAATGTCTTGCAACCCAGCAATGGGCGGAATAGCCAAAGGTCAAATAGTTCGTGAAATCGATGCAATGGGCGGTTATTCTGGAATAGTTTCAGACCGAACGGCTATCCAGTTCAAAATGCTGAACAAGTCTAAAGGTCCAGCAATGTGGTCGCCACGAGTGCAATCTGACCGAATGCGATTTGCTGAAGAATGGCGAATGATGCTCGAAGGTACTCCAAATCTTGATTTCTATCAAGAAATGATTTCTGGAATTGTCATTGAAAACGGAAAAGTAAAAGGAATTAAAACTTCATTAGGTTTAGAAATTCGCGCAAAATCGGTTGTATTAACTAACGGAACTTTCCTAAATGGGTTGATTCATATTGGCGAAAAACAACACGGTGGTGGTAGAGCAGGTGAAAGTGCTAGCTACGGTATAACCGAAGATTTAATAAAAGCCGGGTTTGAAGCTGGAAGAATGAAAACAGGAACGCCACCAAGAGTCGATGGGCGTTCGTTGGATTATTCTAAAATGAATGAAGAAAAAGGAGACGAAAAACCTGATAAATTTTCTTATTCAGATTTTACAAAACCTTTATCGCACCAACGTTCTTGTCATATGACTTATACATCGCTAGATGTTCACGATATTTTACGAGAAGGATTTGATCGTTCACCAATGTTCAATGGTCGTATTAAATCAATAGGACCAAGATATTGTCCATCTATCGAAGATAAAATTAATCGTTTTGCTGACAAAGAAAGACATCAATTATTCATTGAGCCCGAAGGTTGGAATACTTGCGAGGTTTATGTAAACGGATTTTCGACTTCTTTGCCTGAGGATATTCAATTTAAAGCACTAAGATCTGTAGTTGGCTTCGAAAAAGTAAAGTTCTTTCGTCCAGGTTATGCTATTGAATACGACTATTTTCCTCCAACGCAATTAAAACACACTTTAGAGACTAAGTTAGTTGAAGGCTTGTACTTTGCTGGACAAATAAACGGAACAACGGGTTACGAAGAAGCTGCTTCACAAGGATTAATGGCTGGAATAAACGCTGCTTTGAAAGTTCAAGAAAAAGAGCCATTAATTTTAAAGCGTGACGAAGCTTACATTGGAGTTTTAATTGATGATTTAATCACAAAAGGAACAGAAGAACCATACAGAATGTTTACTTCAAGAGCGGAATATAGAACGCTTTTGCGACAGGACAATGCCGATTTTAGATTAACGCCTATATCTAATAAATTAGGATTAGCATCAGAAAAGCGTTTGCGAAGAATGGAATATAAATTGAATGAATCTGAAAAAATGGTTTCGTTCTATAAAAACACAAGTATTTCGCCAGAGGAAGTTAATCCGA
>JAYVBR010000078.1:0-9865 GCA_043750395.1 Bacteroidota bacterium
TAAGTCTTCCATCTCGGAAACGCTCATCGATGTTATTTCTAATTTTTGCATTTACAAATATACAAAATATGTAATATAAATTTATCAGTTTAATATAATACAATTACAAATTTTAATAAATAATTATGAGTAAAATAAAATCTATAGAATCAGCACTATCTATTTTTGAATTAGAAGCTAATAACCAAGCTGAATGTTCAGAAACTGGTGACTATAAATCTGGAAATAAAAGTTATCAAAAAATTTTAGATTCTGTAAATTTTATTAAAGATAATAATTTCATAGATTCATTAATTAGTTTTTTATCTGATGAATCTATTGGTGTTAGATTATGGTCTGCCTACTTTTTATTGCCTGAAAATGAATCCCACAGTTTACAAATATTAGAACAAATTGAACAAGAAAATAGCATTCACTCACTCACGGCTAAAACAACAATATCCGAGTGGAAAAAAGGAAACCTTAAATTATAAAATATGTTAAAAAAAATTCTATTGTTAACATTTATTGTATTTTTTTCAAGTTGTGCAACTTACCATTTAAGCAAAGAAAGTTTGTTAGAACAATTTGCTAATGTTCACCCACAAGAGAAAAAAACATTATTTATAGCTTTTCCGATTTTTATACCATTTCAAATAACTGGTAATGATATTCAAGAAGTAAAATGTTTTGATAAAAATGAAAAAGAAGTCATTTTGCAAGTTACTAGACATACTGGAATAAGAATTACGAGAAAAGATAAAACCTACAAAACTTTTATGTTTGATACTTTAAAAATCAAAGACAGTCTTATTAATGGTTCACAATCTAATTTATTTAATTTAAATATTATACCAATAAATCTTAATGATATCGAAAAAATAGAATTGCAGAAATAAATTAGTTTTATGCAGTCTGCGAAGTCTTCAAAAAACTAAAAGCTCGTAGATTAAAACTATTGCGTTGCGCAAATGTCTCCGACTTTGCGCCCACTAACACAAGCGTACAAAACAAAAAACTACTACAAACAAAAAACTTGTAGTTTTTTCTATTCAAAAAAAAATGAAATTAAAATTACTAATTGTATTGTTTTTTTGTAAAATGGCAGTTTTTGTGCAACTAGAAGCCAGCAATTGGTATTTTGGGTACAATGTAGGCATAAAGTTCGACCTAAATCGTAATGTAACTTAAATTGAAGATAGCAAACTAGAAACCAACGAAGGTTGCGCAACAATTTTGGACGAATTGGGTAATTTGTTGTTACTTAAACCCTATTCATAGCGAATTTAGGATGTCTTTTATTGTGAACAATTGCAGTAAAAACTATTGTCTCATCAAGTTCATCAATATAAAAATGAATGTTAAAAGGAAATGTTTTTGGGTGTGCAATACGAACATTTTTGTAACGTGGAGAGTAAGAAATAGGCATTTTAATACTTTTTGAATTGCAGTTTCAATAGCAATAGCAAACTCGACTTCGAGATCTTCTTTTTGTACTTTGTACCAAATTTTAGCTTCTTGAATGTCTGTAAAAACTTGGTCAAAATATTGCAAATTATACATTAAATCTTGCGTTTTAGTTCTTCAAAAAGGTTCTCGATAGGCTGTAAACGTTCAGGATTTTTTGCAATTGCTTCTAATCGTTGATTGATTAAATCTTTTTCCCATTGTGGTAGTTCTTGTTCAAGAGTTTCAATATCTGGATAGTTATTTTTTATCAAAGTCCAATCTTCCATTGGAACATAAACACCAGTTTGGTTTCCCAAATCATCTATTAATACTTGAAGTTTCATAGTTTTGATAATTGAATTTTAGAAAATATAATGTTTAGATAAACAAAATTAAGGAAAATATCTTAACCTTTTTTATTTTTAAGAATTAGTTAGTGTAATCAATTCGAAAATTTGGCTTAAAATCTCAAAAATTAAATCCCTTATTTTTATAGCTTTTGAGAATTTCCATTTTTTCAAAACATTGAAAATTAATACGTTATAAAAAATAAAAATTAAATCGACAAACTGTATAGTTGTTAAAAACTATCTCCTAATGTGAATAAGTTTGACCACTTCTATTTTAAAAAACCTAATATCTTTGCTTTATGATAGTGAAAGAAAAAACCACAGCGACAACTGTGGTTTTAATAAGTCACTGTTAAATAACTTAATTTTTTTAGCATGTTTGAAAACCTAAGCTTAGAAAATTTGTTAGTGATTTCACAGATTCTTTTAACAGCAGTAAAATTGTACCAAACGGTACAACCTCAATGAAAGTAATCAACAAAATTTAATCCCGTCAAAACTGGCGGGATATTTTATTAGACAAATGTATTGAAATTATTAATTATCAATATATAAACTTTGTAAACTTATAAACATTTTTTTAAAATAAATTTTTAACATATTCAATGCTTTAGCCCCGATTGCAGTGGAAATCCTTTTGAGAGAAAAACTGTTTTTTGTTGGCTTTGCAGAACGACCAACGGAAGTTCCTGCAAAGCCTTACAAAAAAAGTTTTTGGAACAAAAGATTGTAATGGAAAGCGGGATTGGCTTCAAATAATAATCGTCTGCCAACTTGTCATATTCAGTCTAATTGCATTATCTTTGCCATCAGATTAAAAATTATGGAACACCAAGAAAGCAAACAAGGCGAAAGTTTAGTTTTAGAACACAAACCCCAAAACCCTAAAAAACTTTTCATAGAAAGTTATGGTTGCGCAATGAATTTTTCTGATTCAGAAATTGTTGCTTCAATTCTAGCCGATGGCGGCTATAACACTACAAATATTCTCGAAGAAGCCGATTTGGTTTTGATAAATACCTGCTCAATTCGTGACAAAGCTGAACAAACAATTCGCAAGCGTTTACAAAAATACAATGCTGTAAAAAGAGACTTAAACCCGAATATGAAAGTTGGCGTTTTGGGTTGTATGGCTGAGCGTTTAAAAGAAAAATTTCTGGACGAAGAAAAAATTGTTGACCTAGTTGTTGGTCCAGATTCTTACAAAGATTTACCCAATTTACTTGCAGAAGTCGAAGAAGGTCGCGATGCAATAAACGTAATTTTATCTAAAGACGAAACCTACGGCGATATTTCTCCCGTGCGATTAATGAGCAACGGAATCACGGCACTTGTTTCTATAACTCGTGGTTGCGATAATATGTGTACTTTTTGTGTCGTTCCGTTTACTCGTGGTCGTGAACGAAGTCGTGAGCCTCAAAGCATAATGTCTGAAATTCAAGATTTATACGAAAAAGGTTTCAAAGAAATTACACTTTTGGGTCAAAATGTCGATAGTTACCTTTGGTATGGCGGCGGTTTGAAAAAAGATTTTGCAAACGCATCTGAAATGCAAAAAGCTACAGCAGTCGATTTTGATAATTTACTTGAAATGGTAGCCGTTGGTTTCCCGAAAATGAGAATCAGGTTTTCGACGTCAAATCCACAAGATATGCACGAAAGCATTCTACATATTATTGCTAAATATCCAAATATTTGCAAACACATTCACTTGCCAGTGCAATCTGGAAGCAACCGAATTCTCACGGAAATGAATCGTCTACACACTCGTGAAGAATATATGACATTGATTGATAAAATTCGAAGTATAATTCCAGATTGTTCAATATCACAGGATATAATTGCTGGTTTTCCGACCGAAACTGAAGAAGATCACCAAGATACTTTGAGTTTAATGGAATATGTAAAATATAATTTTGGTTATATGTACAGCTATTCCGAACGACCAGGAACACTAGCCGGTCGTAAAATGGAAGATGATGTTCCCGAAGAAACCAAAGCTCGAAGATTGCAAGTGATTGTTGATTTGCAACAAAAACACGCTTGGCAGCGCAGCGAAGAATTCATCGGAAAAACGGTTGAGGTTTTGGTCGAGAAAGTTTCAAAAAAATCGAACGACGAGTTTTCTGGAAGAAATTCGCAAAGTATTACGGTTGTTTTTCCGAAAGAGAATTATAAAATTGGCGATTTTGTAAATGTGAAAATAGAAAGTTGCACAAGTGGAACATTAAAGGGGAAGTCCGCTTGACATAAGTAATTTTTATTAATTTTCTTCTACCACAAATTACACAAATTTTCGCAAATTAATTTCAAAAAAATATGAATGACGATAACGAATATTATTACAAGAAAAACGAAAATTACAAAATTGTGGGACTTTGTATGGAAGTTCACAGAATTTTAGGGCCAGGATTACTTGAAATTGTTTATAAAGATGCCTTAGAAATCGAATTTAAAATAAATAATATTCCATATAAACGAGAAAAAGAATTCATTGTAAATTACAAAGAAAATATTTTGCCCCACAAATTTTATGCAGATTTTGTAGTTTACGAAGACATTATTCTTGAAGTAAAATCTGTTAAAGAAGTTACTAATGAACATCTTTCTAGAACCTTAAATTATATGAAATTAGCAGATACACCAGTTGGAATAATTGTTAATTTTCAAAACAAATCTTTAACTCACAAAAGACTAATAAGCACCTAATATTTTAATTTGTGAAAATTTGTGTAATTTGTGGTGAAAAAGCAAATATATTGCAAATATCTAGTAAAGACAATGGAAACAATACAATCAATAAAACAACGATTCGAGATTATCGGTAACGATCCGAAACTTAATCGTGCAATCGAGAAAGCAATACAAGTTGCTCCGACCGATATTTCAGTATTGGTAGCAGGCGAAAGTGGCGTTGGTAAAGAAAATATTCCAAGAATAATTCATTCACTTTCGCACAGAAAACACGGAAAATACATAGCTGTAAACTGTGGTGCAATTCCAGAAGGAACAATAGACAGCGAACTTTTCGGTCACGAAAAAGGAGCATTTACTGGAGCAACAGGAACACGTGAAGGCTATTTTGAAGTAGCCGATGGCGGAACAATTTTTCTTGATGAAGTAGGCGAATTACCACTAACTACTCAAGTTCGATTGCTTCGTGTTATAGAAAATGGCGAATTTATAAAAGTAGGCTCAAGTCAAGTTCAAAAAACCAATGTTCGAATTGTTGCTGCCACAAATGTAAATTTATTCGATGCTATCGAAAAAGGGAAATTTCGTGAAGATTTGTATTACAGATTAAGTACCGTTGATATTCTTTTGCCAGCTTTGCGAGATCGTAAAGACGATATTCATTTGCTTTTTAGAAAATTTGCTGCCGATTTTGCTCATAAATACAAAATGCCACCATTGAAACTCGATGACAATGCCGTTTCGGTTTTACAGAAATTTCGTTGGTCAGGCAACATTCGTCAACTGCGAAATATGGCTGAACAAATTTCGGTTTTAGAAACCAATCGCGATATTTCGGGCAACACATTATTATCGTATTTACCAAAAGAAGGAAGTAATTTACCATCGGTTATTGGTAAAAAATCTGAAAATGATTTTTCTACCGAAAGAGACATACTATATAAAGTTTTGTTTGATATGAAAAGTGATTTGCACGATTTAAAAAAACTGACATTAGAATTAATGAAAAATGGCTCGGCAAAAGTACAAGAAATAAACACCAATCTGATTCAGAAAATATACGGAAACAAAGAACCTGAAACTGAAATTTCGTTCGAAGAAACGCCAAGAAACAATACTTTCAGTAATCAAATCGAAGATGATTTTGATGAAAACGAAGATTTTCAATTTGCCGAAACCGTCGAAGACGAGGAAGAGGAAATCTTGAAACTTGACAAAAAAGAAATTGAAATGATTAAAAAATCATTAGAAAAAAACAAAGGAAAACGAAAAGCTGCCGCTGATGAGTTGGGCATTTCTGAAAGAACTTTGTATAGAAAAATTAAACAATTTGACTTGTAAACTTACTTTTTCGAAATTACTTGAAAAAAAAATATGTAACATTAACAAATTTTTTCTAAATTAGTATATCATTAAATAATATATTTGAATTTTATAAATAAAAATGAAAAAAATAAAATATTTATTATTCCTAATTATTTTCTTAGCGGTGAACAGTTGTTCGATTTACAACTTTACAGGAACAGGAAATATCGATGCCAAAACGTTTCAAGTTAACAATTTTGTTAACAATTCAGCTTTGATCGAACCAGGAATTGAGCGCACTTTTTCTTTGAAATTACAAAATATTATTCAGAATCAAACCAATTTGAATTTCACAAATTCAGGTGGCGATTTATTATATGAAGGCGAAATTGTAGATTACAGAATTAGTCCATTTGCAGCAATTGCAGGCGATAAAGCCGCCCAAAGTAGACTAGATATTACAATCAACGTAAAGTTTACCAACAAAAAAAATAATAAAGACAATTTCGAGAAAAAATTTACTTTCTTTCATAATTACGAGGCTAATCAACAACTAACAGGTTCGGTTTTATCGGCTGCTTTAACTGATATTTTTGATAATATTTGCCAAAATATTTTTAATGATTCGTTAGCGAAATGGTAGATTTGATTTTAAATTGAAAAATTTAGGTTTTAGATTTACCATTTTAACTTATAAAATTTGTCAATAGTTTTTAAATTTTAAAATCTTAATTTTATTTAGAATAACTAGAACGAAAACTTAAAAAATGAACATCATTCAATACAATCACATTATCAACAAGCCAATTGCTATCAACGATAAGCAAACTTTAGGCTTAGAGAAAATGATTTCTGAATTTCCTTATTTTCAAAGTGCACGAGCATTACATTTAAAAGGTTTGTACAATCAGAATAGTTACTCTTATAATCTAGAATTAAAAAAAACAGCAGCACACACAACCGACCGTTCAATTTTATTCGATTTTATAACTTCAGAGAATTTTATTGCTATTCAAAAAGGTTTTTATGATGACAAGATTGAAGCTATAAACAATATAAAAGTTGTTGAATTTGATGTTGTTGATGCCAAAAACAACTTATTTTCTGATGTGAATGTTTTAGAAAAATCAATTTTAAGTTCCATATCAAACTCGGAAACTGAAAAAATTGTTGAAAAATTAGAAATCGGAAAACCATTAGATTTTTCTGTAAACGAGAAGCATTCATTTCAGGAATGGTTACAAATTTCAAGAATAAAACCAATAATAAGAGCGCAAATTCCTCAAATTGAACCAATATTTGAAGAAAATAATCCTGAAAAATTAAAAAAATTAGAATTAATTGATAAGTTTATTGAATCAAGTCCAAAAATTCCTAAAATAGATAAAAATTCAGTAATTACTACAAGTTACGAACCTAAAAACGATTCTAATTCGTACTTAATGACCGAAACTTTAGCCAAAGTTTACTTAGAACAAAAAAAATATGACAAAGCAATTCAAGCTTATGAAATATTAATTTTGAAATATCCAGAAAAAAGTTCTATTTTTGCAATCCGAATTCAAGATATAAAATATTTACAAAAAAATAATTAATTACAATACATTATGTTTACAATTTTTTTAGTTTTAATAACAATCGTTTGCTTTTTATTAATCGTAGTAATAATGGTTCAAAACCCTAAAGGTGGCGGATTATCATCAGCAATTGGCGGATCTCAAATGATGGGTGGCGTTCAAAAAACAACTGACTTTTTAGATAAAAGTACTTGGACATTAGGCGCAATTTTATTGGCTTTGATATTAGCCTCAAGCTTAAGCTTTGTTAGTACAAGTTCAACTACACTAAAAGACGAAACTACTACAATCGCTCCAAAAACAGAAACAAAAACTATTGGAACACCAGATGCAACTGCTCCAGTTGCAACTCCTGAAAAAAAATAATTTTTTAAATACATTTTAAATGCCAGCTTGTCAATGCTGGCATTTTTTTTAGGATAAAATGTCAGTTTTTAATGCTTGGCACAATTTCTGAACACAATATTTATAATCAAAAACTCAATATAAAATGTCAATAAACATAAAACCACTTTCAGACAGAGTTCTTATTGAACCAATTGCTGCTGAAACCAAAACTGCTTCGGGAATTTTTATTCCAGATACTGCCAAAGAAAAACCTCAAAAAGGAACTGTTATTGCTGTCGGAAATGGAACGAAAGACCATACAATGACAGTCAAAATAGGCGATTCTGTACTCTACGGTAAATATGCAGGAACAGAATTAAAACTCGAAGGAAAAGATTATTTGATAATGCGTGAAGACGATATATTAGCAATTATATAAATCTAGATTATTTTTTGGGCGTTACGGCAGAAAAAGCCGTCGGGCTTTTCGTTACAATCTTTTTTTTCTGAAAAAGAAAAAAAAGGATTTTCACTTCAATCCCTAACGCAAGCTTCCCAATAAATTAAAAATTAAAATCAACAAAAATAATTCGCAGAAAGGAACATCTAAAACCTTCTGCCTAAAGAATAAAAAAATGGCAAAAAACATAAAATTTGATATCGAAGCTCGTGACGGATTAAAACGTGGCGTTGATGCTTTGGCAAATGCAGTAAAAGTCACCCTTGGACCAAAAGGTCGTAATGTAATTATCGGGAAATCGTTTGGTGGACCAACAGTTACTAAAGATGGTGTAACCGTAGCAAAAGAAATAGAATTAGCTGATCCACTAGAAAATATGGGCGCACAAATGGTTAAAGAAGTTGCTTCTAAAACCAACGATTTGGCTGGAGACGGAACAACAACTGCCACCGTTTTAGCACAAGCAATCGTAAAAGAAGGTTTGAAAAACGTTGCTGCTGGAGCCAATCCAATGGATTTAAAACGTGGAATCGACAAAGCTGTTGAAGCAATAGTTGCCGATTTAACCAAACAAGCAAAAGTTGTTGGAAGCGATTCAAACAAAATCAAACAAATAGCTTCGATTTCTGCTAATAACGATGAAGTTATTGGCGAATTGATTGCAAATGCTTTCGCAAAAGTCGGAAAAGAAGGTGTAATAACTGTCGAAGAAGCCAAAGGAACAGACACTTATGTAGATGTTGTTGAAGGAATGCAATTCGACCGTGGATATTTATCGCCTTATTTTGTGACCAATCCTGAAAAAATGGAAGCAGAACTTGAAAGTCCATATATCTTATTGTATGACAAAAAAGTTTCTTCTTTAAAAGAATTGTTGCCAGTTTTAGAACCAATTGCACAATCAGGAAAACCATTGTTAATCATCGCAGAAGATGTTGATGGCGAAGCTTTATCGACATTAGTAGTAAACAAATTACGCGGTGCATTAAAAATAGCAGCTGTAAAAGCCCCAGGTTTTGGCGACCGCCGAAAAGCAATGCTTGAAGATATTGCAATTTTAACTGGCGGAACTGTAATTTCTGAAGAACAAGGACATACTCTAGAAAATGCAACGCTTGAAATGCTAGGAACTGCAAAACGTGTAACAATCGACAAAGACAACACGACAATAGTTTCTGGTGCTGGCGAAGCAGATATGATTAAAAATCGTGTCAACCAAATAAAAGGTCAAATGGAAACTACAACTTCTGATTACGACAAAGAAAAATTGCAAGAACGTTTGGCTAAATTAGCTGGTGGCGTTGCAGTTCTTTATGTCGGAGCAGCCTCTGAAGTTGAAATGAAAGAGAAAAAAGATCGTGTTGACGATGCGCTTCATGCAACTCGTGCCGCAGTCGAAGAAGGAATTGTTGCTGGTGGTGGCGTTGCTTTATTGAGAGCAAAATCAGCCTTAGAAAAAGTAAAAGCAAGCAACCCAGACGAAGCAACAGGAATTCAAATAATTTCTCGTGCAATCGAAGCTCCTTTGCGTACAATTGTAGAAAATGCAGGGCTTGAGGGTTCAGTTGTTGTCGCAAAAGTTGCCGAAGGAAAAGGCGATTTTGGTTACAATGCCAAAACCGACCAATATGTCGATATGCTAAAAGCTGGAATTATCGACCCTAAAAAAGTAACACGTGTTGCGCTTGAAAACGCTGCATCTGTAGCTGGAATGATTCTAACAA
>JAYVBR010000079.1:0-9860 GCA_043750395.1 Bacteroidota bacterium
AGCGCATCGGTTTTATTACAACCAAGGTTATGCGCCAAAAGGTTTTCATTTTGTGAAAATTATTGACGAAAATGGGTTATCATAGAGTAGACTTTTAGAAGCAAATAAATTTACATTGATAATTTTACTTTAATGAACTTAAATGACTTATATATTTAAAAATGAATATTGTTTATTATGTAGTGCAACCAATTAATCATAAAACAATTCTAAATCTATTCAAATATGCGCAATTCGTGTCAACCTAAAACCTTCTCTATTTTAAATATTTGTAAAACCAAATAACATTTTTTATATATTTAACAAAAATTTGCAACTTTTTTTGAATCGCAACGTATAATCAAAGTATTTCAAACTAAAACCAATCAAAATGTCAAACCAAGGTTTCAACTGGAAAAGTCTTTTTGTTAATGATGAAACAAAACAAATTAATACAAATTCATCATCAGAACCGCCAAAAACAACATCAATTCCAACCAATACATTTCCAACAACCGATACAAAATTTCCAGAAGCAAGCAATAATTCAACTATAAATCCTGTTTCAACTGGCACTAATTCCAACAATCTTTTCCTAAACGAAATTCTCGAAGTTTACAATAAAGGTTTCGAATCTTTGAACCAAGCAGGTTTCGATTTTTTTGAAATGTACAAATCGGTTATGGCAGTTGGACCAACCAATCCACAAATTTATCAAATGGCTTTTACGATGGGAAAAACCATCAATGCCGAGTTAACTAAACCTATACTTTTAGAAAAAGCCAGTTTTTATATTTCAGAAATCGAAAAAGTCTATGCAAAATACGACGCAACGGGAAATTCTAAAAACAAAGATTTAAACAATTCGATTACTTCTCAAAAAAACGAATTAAGTAAAAACATTACTGATCTTGAATCACAAATTGCCAAATTGCAAGCAGAACTAGAGAATAAAAAAACTGCATTGGCTAAAATAGATCACGATAATCACGAAATGTTTGCACAAATTCAACAAAAAATAGAAGCCAACAATATCGCAAAACAAAAAATTCTAGAATCAATTAATACTGTCGTAACAGGAATAAATCAATATTTATAAAATTATGTCTACAAAATTCGAACAAGAAAAAACCGCTTTATCAGAACTACCAATTCTTAAACATTTCGACGAATCCAAGGGCGAAATTGCACTAAATAGTGAAACCCTAAAAAAAGGCGAAAAAACATTGTTTTATGCACTGGCAGCAGCACTTTTGGGTGTCGGAGGTTACTTAACTTGGACCTATATTATTCCGCCACTATTCACAATGTTGGGTCAAGCCATAGCAATTTCAGCAACTGGCGTGTTTTTGGTTTTCTTGGTAATGATGTATCCTGTCATAATGAAAGGATTGCGTTTTATGACCAAAAACATTCACAAAGCATTGATAAAGAGTGATCCATTTAACGAATTGGACGAACAGAAACAAAAAATGATTAAAAACCGTGATGTTTTTAAGGCCACCAAAGCCAAACTAAAAGGTTTAAAAACCGAAATGGAAATCGAAGCCAATAAATCTGAAAAAGAAGCTAAAACCTTTCAAGAAGATATTTTGAGTTTGCAACGCCAATCCGAAAAACTAAAATCGGCAATGGACGAAATGGTCAAAATAAACGGAATTGCAGCCAAAGACACTGACGAGTATGTAACCTTGCAAAGCGAATTAGCAAGAAAGTTAAGCGATTCCCAACGAATTTCTAACCAATATGAACAAAGCAAAAACTTCACCCAAAAATATGGAGTTCGAGCCAACGTTCTAGGAAAAATGGACAGAAAACTAACGCTGGCAGGAACCGCAATCGACATTAAAATTGCCGATTTCGATACTACAATCGTAATGCTAAAAAAAGAATACGAATTTGCCAAAAATGCCAAACAAGCCACCGAATCTGCCAAAAGCGCGATGATGTTCACACAATCTTGGGAACTCGATTATGCACTCGAAGTCGTAACATCAACTATCGCGCAAGACATCGCCAGAACATCAGAAAACTTGTTAGACATCGACACATTGACCTCGAAATATTCGGTTGACAACGACGAATTGTACTCACGACTAGACTCATTGGCAGATAAAATCAAGACTGGCGACAACACCATTCCAGATTCGACAAAATACACAAGTCCTAATTACAAACTATCAAAAGATGATAAATTAAACGCTGGTGGATTCGGAGATATTTTTTAAAACATTTTGAATCTGGGCGTTACCTCGTCTCGTCAGAAAAAGACGAGACGGGTCGGGCTTTCCGCTAAATCTTTTTTGTGGCTGAAAAAGCCAAAAAAAAGGATATCGCTGCACCCGAGCCTGCAAGTGCGAACAGACGAAGTAATCCCTAACGCAAACCACATTAACAACAAAAATTATTTAATACAACTTTTATCTTCCCGAGCGCAGTCGAGAGATTTTAATAAATGAAAGAAAATCAATATATAGAAAAAAAGAAAATCGATACTGTTATCAGTAAAACTGCAGATTGGAAGGAATTATCCAAAGATTGTGTTTGTTTTGCCAAGAGTCGAGGCGGAAAAATATATATTGGAATAGCTGACTCAGAAAATTTACCTCCCGAAAATCAAAAAATTGAAAAAGATTTACCATTCAAAATAAAAAAGAAAATCGAAGAAAATTCGGTAAATGTTGGTGTAAAAACCGAAATAATTACTGCGGAAAATGGTGGGGAATTCATAGAACTTGAAGTTTTTTTTAGTGCATCGACCATAGCATCAACAACCGATGGAAAATATTATTTTAGAAGCGATGACACTTGTATGCCATTGTTACCCGATGAATTATCAAGATTATTTACAGATAAACCATCGTTTATTTGGGAAACCAGAAAAACAAAAGTTCACAAAAGTCAAATAGATCTATTAAAATTCGACAAGTTCAAGAACGATATTTATTCTTCGTCGAGAGTTACAATTCACGTAAAACAAAAAACTAATGACGAATTATTAGAACATTATCTTTTTTCCGATGAAGATTATTTAACCAATTTAGGAGTTTTATTTGTTGGAAAACGTATTGACAGAGCCAAATTACTTTACGCACCAACAATTCATTTTTTAAAATTTGATGAAAATGGACAAAAAGTAAACAAAATTCTTTGGGAAAATCACGATTTGAATCCAAAAGAATTAATCGAAGCCATTTGGACTCAAATTCCAGACTGGAAAGAAGGAATTGATGTCGCAGATGGAATTTTTAGAAAATTTGTACCGAATTATGAAGAAGAAGTTATAAGAGAATTAATCGCCAACGCCTTGGTTCACAGACCATACACAACCCGAGGAGATATCTTTATTAATCTTTTTCCAAGTTATTTAGAAGTTGTAAATCCAGGATTATTTCCGATTGGTGTTACACCATCAAATGTATTGCATAAAAACGTTAGAAGAAATCCATATTTAGCTCAAGTTTTTTTCGATTTGCATTTAATGGATAAAGAAGGGTCTGGAATTGACAAAATGTATCAAATATTGTTGTCAAATGCAAAACAAATTCCAATTCCATTCCAAGGAGATGATTTTGTAATGTTTACAATTAACCGCAGGATTTCTAAACCCGAAATTGTTTCGTTAATCAATAGAGCAACACAAGAATTTCAACTTAATTCAAAAGAATTAATATCTTTGGGATTAATTGCTCAAAAAAATTCAATAACTGCTTTGGATTTTTCAAAAGAATTGAATTTGCCAAATACAGCAAATGTTGTAAGCCATTGGTTAGGACGATTATTAGATTTAGAAATTGTAGTTTCGAAAGGAAAAACCAAGGCAATTGAATATTTAGTAAATTCAGAATTTTTAAAAAAAGTTAATTTTAAAGGAAAAACCAATTTAAAACGGATTGAGAATCATCGATTAGAAGAATTAATTTATCAAGACATTCAAATTTATCAGCCTACTAATATTTTAGACATACACATTAGAATAGGGATCGAAATTCCATTAAGAAAGGTAAAGTTTACATTAAATAAAATGATTTTAAAAAGCAATGTCCAAAAAGTAGGAGAAAACAGATGGACTAAATACTCTCTAAACAAAAAACAGTGAAATAAAGATGTGTTTTTTAATAAATTTATAAATAAATGTTTACAGATAGTCGTAACAAAATCAAATTCAGCAATTTACGTCTAAACCAAATTAGTAAGAAAAAGAAAAAATGTTTAGATAAAATGTATATGAAACATAATATTTTATAGTCCAAAAGTAGTGAAATAAACAGTCTTTTTTGGTAAAAAATCTATTATAATCGAACTATAAAAAATTAAATAACTGATTTTCAATAAATTATATAGACAAAAACTAGTGAAATAAACTGTATTTTTTATATAAAATGTATAGAAAAAGTATAATAAGAAACAAATAAAAATAAAAAACAAAAACTAAATTAAACAAAAAATGGGAAAAATTTTAAGAACAACAAAACTAACAACACTATCAGAATTATTGATTGTCGTTGGTGGAATCGGAGCAATTCTTGGCGCAATTTATTTTATTTCACCAGGAATAAAAACAGCAGTTTCTAAACAATTATCAGGAATAGAACTCAACTCAGGCGATGTTAACAACATTACCAATGCTGATAAAATGGCATTACCAACCAAAGAAATTTCAAGCGACGTTTCTGGCAAACCATTAGTTAGAATGGCAGGATATGCTTGGAACGCAACATCGGGAATAATCGTTGCCAATGGTGGACCAAAAACTACCAAAGGTTCGTTGATGGAAAAAAATGGTGTCAATCTAGAAATCATTCGTCAAGATTGGTTAACCGAATTGCGAAATATGCAAATGAAATTCATTGAAGAATTCGATAAAGGAGCAGCATTTCCAACATCAGATAAAAGTGCATTTGGAATTATGATTATGGGCGATGGTGCTCCATTTTATATTAGTTCTGCGCAAAAATCATTGGACGAAAAATACGGTGCTGACAAATACCACGTGCAAGTTATGGGCGTAATCGGAATGAGTTATGGCGAAGACAAACTAATTGGTCCACCAAGTTGGAAATCTAATCCACAATCGATGAAAGGCGCAGTAGTTTCTGCAGTTCTTGGCGACGGCGACTGGGTTACGACCGTAAATTATTGCTTTGCAAATGGCTTGAAAGTAAATCCAGATCCATCAACTTATGATGCTGATGCTGTGAACATTGTTGCGTCAGAAAACGACGATTACATTAAATCGGCAGAAGAATTAATCAAATCGCAAACAACAGGTTGGACAATTCCATTAAAAGAAGTTTCGAACGGAAAGCTAACTGGAAAATCGGTTAATCGCAAAGTCGATGGTTGTGCAACTTGGACGCCAGGCGACAAAACAGTTTTCGACAAATTATCAGGTTTTATTGACATTGTTTCGACTAAAGAATTCAATAATCAAATGCCAGCCGTTATTATTGGAGTAAAAGAATGGGCTGCAAAAAACCCAGAAATTGTTTCGAATATATTGAAATCGGCATTGACGGCATCAAACCAAATGAAAAATCATGACGAGTGGAAAGTACGCGCATCTGAAGCGGTTACTGATACTTATCAAATGGAAACGCCAGAATATTGGTACAAAATGTTCAAAGGACAACAAGCAACCAAAAACGGAATTACCTATAATATGGGTGGCTCAAAAGTATTTAATTATGCTGATGGAATGCAATATTTTGGAATGACCGATGGTGTAAACCGTTATAAATCAGTTTACAATTCAGTTGGTGGTTATTTAACCGAATTGAATCCGTTTGGATTTAACGAAAATGTTGGAAAAGTAGTTTCTTATGAAGATGCGGTGAATTTGGTATATTTTAAAAACATCAACGACATCGAATCTACATCGGCTGACAAAGCAGATTATACAAAACAATCAACCGAAGTTATGGCATCTGGCGAATGGAAAATTAATTTTGGTTCGGGTAGCGCATCGGTTCAAAACAATTCAATGAAAGATCTTGAGAAAATTTACAATTTATTAATCCAAGCCGAAAATTCGAAACTAACAATTGTTGGTCATACTGACAATGCTGGAAATGCAAATGCTAATCTAGATTTATCAAAAAATCGTGCACAAGCAGTTGTTAATTATCTAAAAAACAAAGGAATTCCAGAAAATCGTTTCCAAATGATTGATGGAAAAGGTCAAAACGAACCTGTTTCTGATAACAATTCTGATGCTGGAAAAGCCAAAAACAGACGAGTTGTTATTACTTTTTTGAAATAAAAAATTTGTTTCAAGTTTCAGGTTTCAAGTTAATCTCGAAACCTGAAACCTAAAACTTAAAACTAAAAAAAATGATAAAACAATTAATAACACCATTCGAAAAAATTACAAAATCCAAAAAAACAATCATAGCCGTTGTTTGGATTGTGCTTTTATTGGCACTTTGGTTCATTGGAACTGCTGGAGAAAAACATTTGATTCCGTCGCCAACTCAAGTTTTTGGTGCATTAGGCGATTTATATAAAGAAGGTTTGGTTGTAAGCGTTTTTAAATCGTTACAATTGTGTTTTATTTCAATTCTAATTGCGACCATTTTATCGATGTTATTTGCTTATTCTTGGCCAATTCCGTTAATGAAACCAGTCTCAGAATTCATTACAAAATTCAGATTTTTGCCATTGGCTGGGTTGACATTGTACATAACATTAATCATTCACGATGCAAGAAATATGCAAATCTGGATTATGGTAATTTTCTTGACAACATTCTTGACAACATCACTAATTTCGGTAATTTCAGCTATTCCACAAGAAGAATATGACCACGCAAAAACACTGAAATGTTCCCGATTCGAAGTGCTTTGGCAAGTTGTAATTCTTGGTAGAATAGATTATGTAATCGATGTAATTCGTCAAAATTTAGCCATAACTTGGATGATGCTCGTAACCGTAGAATCGACAGTTGCAGCCGCAGGTGGATTGGGAGTTTTGATTAAAAATTCAGATAAATTTTCTAATCATTCTAGAATTATTGCTTTACAAATTATCATATTATTAATCGGTTTAGGATTAGATTTCTTTATTAATTTTATAAGAAAATCAGTTTTTAGATATTCAAAAATATAATAAGTAAAATTATGGAACACAGTTTTAAAGAAGCATTATTATATGTAGAAAATCTAAGCGTTGCTTATGATGATAAAGTTATTATAAAAGACGTAAGTCTAATCGAAAAAGATGTCGTGCGTTCTGGAGTTGATAATACGGGACAAATTATTGCCATTGTTGGTCGTTCTGGACGAGGAAAATCGACATTTTTCAAAGCATTAACTGGATTGGTAACGCCACAAACTGGCAAAATTTTAATTAAAGATTTTGAAAGTAAAGAAGAGAATGCAGCCAAACCAGTCAAAGAAGGCGATATTGGATTTGTAGATCAAAAATATACACTTTTTAGAAACAAAACCGTAACACAATCTTTGAATTTTGCATTACGAAAATCACCACTTTCGCAAACCGAAAAAGATAAAAAAATAAAAGAATACATTCACAAATGGGGATTAGAATCTTGTATTGATAAATATCCAAACGAACTTTCGGGCGGACAACGACAACGAACAGCAATTATTGAACAACTTTTTTCGTCGGATCAATTCATAATTATGGACGAACCATTTTCTGGATTAGATGTTGGCAATATCGAAGAAGTCAAAAAAGCATTCGATTTATTGAGTTCAACATCAGAATACAACACACTTTTGTTTTCGACTCACGACATTAAATTAGCAATCGAATTGGCTCAATCAATCTATGTAATTGGTTATCCAACAGTCAACGGAAAATTGCAAGATTATGGAAGCATTGTTGCAAAATACGACTTGCGTGAAATGGGCTTGGCTTGGAAGGAATATGGAGAAGATCACAGAAAGTTATATAAAGAAGTGGTGCATCAAATGATGATTTCGTAAGTGAACAAAGAAAATTTATTTGGGATAATTGCTTTTTCAGGATTTATTTTGACTGTTTTTTTTAGATCTATCATTAGAATTACTTTATTGAATGATAATTTAATTTATTATTGCATATTTTTAATAGGTTTCTTTTCTTTTGTTGTGTCAATTTATAAGAATAAACACACTCACCAGATAACTAAACATTTATATTTATTTATTCCAAACGTTTTATTTGCTGCAGGAATTGTTTTTTCATTACTTTGGTTAAACTATTTATTAAGGTGCCAACAAAATTTCATTTCTGAAAAATTTCCAGTAAATAATTGTTTTTTAGATATAGAAAAATCAGCAGACGAATACTCTAGTGAATCAATCGCTAAAAGTGCATTTGTGATAAAATATAATGAACAAATAAAAAATATTATTTGGTACGAGCAATTATCTTTCCTAAAAATGAAAAGTGTAAAAGCAATTGAAATCAAAAAGAGTAAAGGTTTGTTTAGAGTTGATATTATCGAAGAAACTAATTTGATTTACGAATAATTGTTTAGTAAATTATAATTTAATAAAATAATAGCAGAATTCAAAAATGAAAAAACGCAATCCAATATCATTTCTCGAAGAATCTTTTTCGTCATTAAAAGATTATCTTGATCAAGAAATCAATGAAAAATCTATGTTTTTTGATGCTAATTTTATTCAAACTCTAAAGCTAGAAACAACTCAAATTATTGCAATTTGTGACGAATTGAACAAAGACGATAAATTTGTTCAAAAAATAAATGCACTTGTCAACCCAAATTCATCAAAAGGATTATTGTTCAAGGCACAACAATTTTTTATTTCGGATTTGATTGCATTATACAATTTGAAAATCGAAAACCAAACTGAAAAATCTCGTTTCGTATTAGCCTATTATTATGATGCTTTGCGAAACAATCATTTTGCTGACGAACGAGGCATTTCGACATTGAATAAGCTGGTTGCATCTAATGAATTTAAGTTGCATTTAGAAAAAATTCGTCGAGAAAACATTATTCTATCAATTGACGAAAGTCAGAAA
Organism: Bacteroidota bacterium; assembly: GCA_043750395.1. Classification (GTDB taxonomy): domain Bacteria; phylum Bacteroidota; class Bacteroidia; order Flavobacteriales; family Flavobacteriaceae; genus Flavobacterium. Next base: position 8,977 of record JAYVBR010000079.1, read on the forward strand.
TTTTCTTTCCTGACCAATGTTTTAACTTCCATAAAATCATCAAAATTACCAGAAATAAAAACCAAGTTTGAAAGATTTATGCAATTTTCATTCGATTTAAAACCAGATGATAAAACTGCAAATAATTTTTTAGCATCAAACGAAAAACAAATTCAAAACAACAAAGTTTCGGAAGTGAAAAATGAAGATTCTTTAGAAAAAGTTCTAGAAGAATTAAACAAACTAATAGGCTTGGAAAATGTAAAACAAGACGTAACCGAACTTATAAATTTATTAGAAATCCAGAAAAAACGTTCAGCGCAAGGATTAAAAAACATAGAAATTACATTGCATACTGTTTTTCTTGGCCCACCAGGAACTGGAAAAACCACAGTTGCCAGATTGTTGAGCAGAATTTTTAGACATTTAGGATTTTTATCAAAAGGGCAATTATACGAAACCGATCGCGAAGGAATGATTGCAGGATTTGTTGGTCAAACTGCCACCAAAGTCGACAAAGCCGTTCAAGAAAGTTTGGGTGGCGTTTTGTTCATAGACGAGGCTTATGCTTTGACAACCAACAGTTTTGGTAACGATTATGGTGCCGAAGCCGTGAATACTCTTTTGAAAAGAATGGAAGATCATCGCGAAGATTTGGCGGTTGTTGTGGCGGGTTATGACGAGCCAATGAAGGTTTTTATAGAATCGAATCCAGGTTTGCGATCGCGATTCAACAGGTTTTTTACATTCGAACATTTTAAACCTGAACAATTAATGTTGGTTTTTGAATCGTGTTGTAAAACATCGGATTTTGTTCTGAGCGACGAAGCCAAAGAAAAACTTTCGGATACTTTCGAATTACTATATTCCAAAAAAGACGAAGGTTTTGGAAATGCAAGAGTTGT